>CAIXEV010000234.1 GCA_903918555.1 uncultured bacterium
CACACTTGTCTCGAGCCTCTCGTCAGAGAGGGCTCTGCCGAATCCTTTCGGATTACGGGCAGGCGCCCCAACCGTTGAGGAGGGCCGAGAGGTCGGCAGCGCCGACCACACCGTCGCCGTTGAGGTCCGGCGAGCTGGTGCCCCAGCCGTTCAGGAGGGCCGAGAGGTCAGACGCACCCGTCGAGCCGTTGCCGTCGATGTCGGTCGGGCACGGCGAAGCGCAACCAGCGAAGTTGCCCTTGAAGGTGACGATCCACTGCGCGGTGAAGGTCGCGCCGAGAGACTCGGCGAGAACATACGCACCGGCAGCATCGGCGCAGGACAGACGGACATAGGTGCCCGAGCCCTGACCGGTGACGGTGCCACCGCCAGCGCGGACGTTGTAACCAGCGTTGTCCGGGATCGTCGGGGTCTGTCCGACTCCGTTGAGATCCGGGCAATCCATGATCACGACGATGTTGCCAGCCGGCTGACCGGACGCAGGCGCGATGCACAGCGGCGGGTCGAAGTCGATGTTGGCGACATAGGCGCCACCGGGGATGAGCACATCGCGCTCGCCGATGAACTCGAGGTCGTTCCCGTCGCCAGCCGTCACGATCTTGTTGCGCGGAGCGCCGCCGTCAATGTCACGGTAGACACCGATCTTTGCCGGGAGCGGGAGATCCGACGCGAAGTTCGCGCAGGCGGTGTTGCCGGCGTTCGTGCCGCGGCGGACCGCGAAGACGCCGAAGTCAATGCAGGTGATCGCGCCACCAACTGCGCCGGCCGGCATCGGACGGGCGAAGCTGTTGACGGTGGAACCACCCTGAGCGCAGTTCGGGAAGGCCGGGTTCACACCGCAAGCCACGAGTCCACCGCCAGCGGCAGCGGTGCTCGAAGCGAAGGTGTTGGCACCGGGGTTCGTGCAGGTCTGGTCAGCGATGACCGGGCAGTTCGCCGGAGCCGAGGTGAGCTCGACCACATAGTCGTTGAACGCGCCCGAACCGCACGGGATACCCGTGAAGACCTGCGGAGCAACGAAGACGTAGTAGGTACCGGGGTTCAAGCAGGCCGTCGCGGTCGCCGGGCAGCTGCCCGACGCCGTGCTGAGGATGCTGATGCCGGCGCAGTTCGCGGCGGCGATGTCACCCTGCATGATGAGGCCCGTCACGAAGCTGGCCGAGAAGACCTTCATGGTGACCTGCGACGGCTGCGTGACGACGAGACGGTAGAAGTCCGTGTCGCGCGTGTTGCCGCCGGTGACAGGGTCAACCGAGGTGAAGATGGTGCCGCGGATACGCGAGCCGAGGGTGATGTCCTCGGTGGCGCCGCCAGCGTTGCAACCGTTGTTGGTCGCATCGCCGCAAGCCTCGCTCGAGACGCCGGTCTGCGCGGGGAGCGTGCAGGGCTCGGGCATGTCGACGTTGAGGGTGGCAACACCAGGGTTGTCGAAGGTCGCGAGACGGACGAGGTACCAGTTGCCCTGGACCACGTTGACCGAGAGGTCGGACGGGAACACACCCGACACAGCGCAGTCGGCCGGGCCGTCATCGTTGCAACCGATGATCGCGGTGTTCAGCGTGTTGAAGTCGAAGGTCGCCGGGTTGGTGCCCATGTTGTAGACAGCGACCTTGCTGTCGTAGGTCGTCGCGTTGCAGGTGTTGACCCGCATCGAGCCGTTGGCCTGCGCCTGGACGCGCCACCAGCGATCGTTGAAGAAGAAGTCGTTGCCCGAAGCGCAGTTCGCGCCGAGGTGGTTCGGACCGTCGGTGTTGCAACCGACGTTGCTCACATTGGCGAAGACCGAGTCACCCGTGAAGACCGTCGCGCTGGTCGCGCAGTCGTTCGCGATGCCCGGCGCGGGAGCCTGGCAGGAGTACGCGAAGATGCCGCAGAGCTGAACCGCGGCATCAACGCAGGACTGATCCCACGCGATATCGCAGCAGAGCGGGTTCGCCGCGCAGACGTTGGTGCAGCACGCGGTATCCGAGCAACCCGGGGTCGTGTTGACCTGGGCGCAGTTGTTCGCCGTCGGGCAACCCGCAGCGACGGCGGTGAAGGTCATCGTGACCGCGCCGGGGCCGGAAGCCGTACCCGTGGTCGCGTCGGTGTAGCCGCCGACGCGGAGGTAGTAGGTGGTCCCCGCGGTCACCGCGAAGTCATTGATGAACGAGTAGAAGCCCTGGCAGCCGGTGAGACCCGTGCCGTCGCCGTTGCAGGCGATCTGGGTCAGCGAACCGCAGGCGCCCGAGTACAGCACGATCGAGGTGTCGAAGCTGCCGGTCGCGCAGGTGCTGAGGTCCACCGTGCCGCCCTCGGCCGCGGTGAACTTGAACCACACGTCCTTGTTGCTGGTGCCCCAGTCAAGGAAGGTGGCAGCGCACTGCGCATCGGACGGGACGGGATCAGCGCTGTTGGTGGCGCTG
>CAIXEV010000235.1 GCA_903918555.1 uncultured bacterium
CTCGAGCGCGCGCACTGGGGCGGCACCACGAACCGCGAGGTGAAGGCGCTGATGATCGCGCACGCGTTCCGCTTCGCGCGCACCGTGTGGTTCCATGTCAGCCCGGGCAACGCCCGCTCGCAGCGCGCACTCGAGAAGATCGGCGCGCGCCTCGACCGCGAGGAGATGGTCCCCGTCGGCGGCGTGCCGAGCGCGAGGATGATCTATCGCGTGGACCGGGGGTGAGAGGTTTGGATTGCGTCGCCTCGTGCATCTCGCGGCGCTCACGCCGCGCGCGAGGTTCGCGGCTTGCTGGCTCGCGCGGTCGAAGTCTTGGTGCGGAGCCGCGTGACGCGCACGCGCCGATGTCTGTTCGGGCCGGCGGGCTGCACCGTCAGCACGAGGCCGAGCGCGTGGACGACGGCGACGATGGTAGAGAAGCGGGGGTTGCCCTTCTCGGAAAGCGCGCGATAGAGGCTCTCGCGCTCGATCTGCGCTTCCTTTGCGATGCGGGCAATGCCATGCGCCTTGGCGAGTTGGCGGAGCGCGACGAGTAACGCCTTCGGTTCATCGACGTCGGCAAGCGCCGCCTTGAGATATGCAGCTGCCAGCACGGGGTCGTCACGAAGTTCCCGAGCAACGGCGTCGTCGTGCGAGACACTGGGGGCGAGAGGATCCGCGGGCAACTTCGGGCGGCGTGAGGATGGGGCGCGTGGCATGGGTCTCGGCTCGGAGGTTCGTCGTATCGAGGGCGTATCGAGGAAAGAGTGAGGCCTTGCTGATCAAGGCGTTGTTCATGAGGCTTTCGAGGAGCGTTTCTTGTAGTCAATCAGGTGCGTCCGCGCACTCGCGATGTCATGGCGCTGCGTTCGTTTGTCGCCTGCGCAGAGAAGCAGCACGACTTCCCTGCCGACACGCGCGTAGTAGACGCGGTATCCAGGACCGTGGTCGATGCGCATCTCCCAGATGCCGCCGCCGACGGACTTGCAGTCCCCGTCATGCCCTGCCTCAAGTCGCGCGATTCGGATCAGCACCCGGGCCTTTGCCTCCGGGTCGGCGCAGCGCCTGAGCCACTGGCCGAACACATCCTTTCCGGCTGGGTTGAGATAACGGCGCACCTCCACGGACTTCAAGTGTAACCTATAAGTCACATCTTGTCAAGTGCTGGCGGGGGCTTGTGATCGTCGACGACGCGGCCAGCGTGGTGATCGGCTACACCTATCTCGAGCGCGCGCACTGGGGCGGCACCACGAACCGCGAGGTGAAGGCGCTGATGATCGCGCACGCGTTCCGCTTCGCGCGCACCGTGTGGTTCCATGTCAGCCCGGGCAACGCCCGCTCGCAGCGCGCGCTCGAGAAGATCGGCGCGCGCCTCGACCGCGAGGAGATGGTCCCCGTCGGCGGGGTGCCGAGCGCGCGGGTGATCTATCGCGTGGACCGCAGTTGACGACCCTTCGGGCGGGGCTCGAATTTCATCTGTTTGCGAATTTTGGGCGAATTTCCCTTGACTGTCATCGCGGGGGGGGTAATCTTCGACAGAAGCGTGCGGCGACTTCTCGCACCGCGCGACATCGTGGCTCAACTGAGTTTCTGCGAAGCAACGCGTATGCCGAAGCCGCAGGGCTGTCTGTTGGCAACTCATCGAAACGTCTCGGATTCACCGCCGCGCGGTCGGCGAAAGGAGAACTCGGCATGAAGATCAAGTCAACAAGGGGATTGCTCGCACTTTGGGCGTCTTTCCTCGCCGCAGGAACGTGGATTCTGCCGACTGCAGCGCTGCTCAATCGGGCGGAGGCGAGGCCAGTTCAGGTGACGGAGGAAGCCGTTTCCCCTGAGGTCGTCGCGCTCTACAACGCAGCGCGGGACTGGCTACTTGCGGGCGGGGCAGACCTGCCCGCTTACTGCCAGGATTCATTCGATCTCAATCATGATGGCGTGAACGAAAGGATCTTCGTAAGTCCAGGGTCTTTCCTCGGCTCGGATGGCCGAATCGTCGTGGTTGACGGTGCGAGCGGCGTCACACGATTCGATCTTCGCTGCCCTGCGGGCGAAGGTTTGTTCGGAGAGAGCATCGCGATTGCGGCGGATGTTTCATCAGACGGTGTTGATGATGTGCTGGTGGCGACGATGACGCGCAGCACGTCATCCGGCGCCATCACTGGTGTCCAGGCCCGGATCTTCTCCGGCGCTGATGGAAGGGCGCTTGGGCTCCTGTCAAAACCAGTTCCGAACCCGTCGCACACAGGTGCGCCGGGCTTGACTTCAAGAAGATTCATCGGTGACGCAAATGGCGATGGAACGCTTGATCTTGGCGATGTCGCTACGGCAGTCGCCAAGCTCGGCATAGCGGATGAGCGCTTGCCAGCGGCCGATATGGATAGCGACGGAGTACTTTCAGTCGCTGATCTCGGTGTCCTCCTCGATCGCGCAGTCAGTCCTGACGCACCACTTTGGGCTGATATGGACGCGTCGATTGTAGAACTGACGTCCGTCTATGTGCTGGTTCCACCAGTTGTTGCGGGGGCCGTGTCGGCTCCGACAGCGGGAATACTGTTCGCAGACTTACCATCCGGATCTCTTGCATCGGCATCCGAACCTGCGCCGCCCGTTCTTGTCAAGGTAAACTGCTGGCTCGACGGGTTCATTATCACGCGCAAATCTGGGGGTTGTTCGCGCAGTTTGTTGGGTGCGGGGCAATCAGCTCATCCCCGATGGCGCCCGCCGCGATCTGGTGCTGGATCAGTGCGTTTTGCAATGGCTTCAGCATTCTCATCCAGATCGTCTCGTTCTGGTTCAACTGCATCGCAGATGAGGGAAGCCCCACGCGGAATGAAGTTCTTGGGCTTCTGGAGCGTATCTTCGATATCTGCGCTCTCGTCTCTGGCGGTGGGCTCGCGGCTCTCCATCCAGATGATTTCAAGAAGGCGTGGGAAGCCATCCGAGAATTCCACAAGCACCTCAGGCAGTGGAGCTGGTGATGTGCGAGTAGACTCGATGAGCAGGGTTGTTGGAGAGCGTTTGCTGCATGGCTGGAAGAACCGCAAGTCTTGCAATGATCCTTCGCTTGATGCCTCTCACCTTGGGGATAGCGGCGTTTCATCTCGCAGTAGCCCTTGCGTCGGTTGTTCGCGCAACCGAGTTCGAGCACCAGCTGGCAAATCTGTCATACAGCGTCTTCGCCATCGGAACAGTTGTCCGGTTCTTTGCACTACTTGGCGGGCGTTCGTCGCGGGAGCCTCACCGTGCGGCGAACCTCATCGGAGTCGTACTGCAGTTGCTCTCGATCCCACTGGCGCTTTGGTTCTTCCTGCTGTGGTTTCGTTCGGCAGGCTGAAGGTCGGCATCGACTTCGGCGATGTGCGAGTTCTGCCTGAGGACTTCCTGCATGCGCGGTCTGGGTTTCAGATCCGCGCGCCCGCTTCACGCGCGAGGGCTTGGTCGCGATGCCTGCGTGGGAGCGATGCTTCGCCAACGATTGCTTCGGGCGATGCATCACCTTCTATCTTTCCATCCTGGACGCGGTGAAGACGACGCCCGTGCCGCTTGGTTCGTAGCCTTTGAGCGCTACGCGCATCTCCTTGCGTGCGGGAAGGACCCGGCCTACGACCGGGTGGAGGGCGCGGACCACGGATTCCGATTCGCGGGCACTCCGCCGCGCGACGGCTGGGCGGATCTCCATGGCCGCATCGTCGACTGGTTCCTGAAGCCATGATGCACGCGTCCGAAGCGACGGGTGGTGACGCCGGTGGCGACATCTGCGTCGGAGCGTGGGAGCAGCGCGGGACGACTGCGCGCTTCGACCGCGAGGAGATGGTCCCCGTCGGCGGTGTGCCGAGCGCGCGGATGATCTATCGCGTGGATCGGGAGTGAGCCGTTGATCACCCATTCGGGGCATGGATTCGCGGGAATCGTGAGAAGACGCGGCTCTCGCAGTGCTCTCTTGATTGGAGTTGCGAAAGCCACGCCGCGCAGGGCGGAAGTCATCCTCTCCTGCATCCACCTGCACCTTGGGCCGGAGCCTCCGGACGCTCGCGCGCAGGATGCACCGGGCGTCGACCTCGATCTCGCCCGGGTTTCGGCGATTGCACGCGCGGATGAAGGACACACCAATGCAACGCACTCTCGCGACCATCCTGCTCATTCCTCTCGTTGTTCTGGCACGCTTCGCGCCGACCGCGCATGCAACGCAGAACGCGCAGCCGCCCGCCCCGTACCGCCTCGAGCGCGAGGGTCCCGTCGCCGAGCTCTCGTGCGAG
>CAIXEV010000236.1 GCA_903918555.1 uncultured bacterium
AAGATTTTTATTGCTGCAGGGGGGAAGGTTGGCTTATCCGAGGTGGGGGGGTCCGGTTGACCGGAGAGGGGGGAGTTAACCGGAAATATATAACAACCGGACACCCAGGTTGCGGGTTGCAGGTTGCGGAGCGCCCCAGTGCGAGGTCAGCCCCCCCCCCCTCCGCTTCTCTCCGCCTTCGCGTGCGTCGCCGCGCTGGCGACCACCGCCCTCGCGGCCCATGCGCAGGGGATCTCGTCGGGCCCCGCGGCCGCCGGCTCCCGCGGCCAGGCCGCGCGCGAACCGAAGACGGGCGAAGAACTCGTCCGCGTCGCGGTCGGCGTCGTCGGCGAGGCGAAGCCGGGCGCGACCGTGCGCGTTGCCGCGACTTTCACGATCCATCCCGGCTGGCACATCTACTGGGCGAACCCGGGCGAGTCGGGCATGCCGACCCAGCTCTCGCTCGAGCTTCCGAAGGGCTGCACCGCGGCCGCCGACGCGACCGGCGAGACGCTCGTTGAGTTTCCGATCCCGCAGGTCTTCGCAAAGGGCGAGACGACCTTCGGCTACGAGCGCTCGGTCACGCTTTCGGTGCCGGTCACGCTGCCAAGCGAGATTCCCGCGGCGGGGCTCCCCGTCACCGTGCGCTCGCGCTGGCTCGTGTGCAAGGAATCGTGCCTGATGGGGCAGAACGAGGCGAAGGTCGACCTCGCCAAGCCCGTGGCCGCCGGCGAGCCGCTTGCGAAGGCGCTTGCCGAGGCTCTTGCGCGGACGCCCAAGCCGATGCCGAGCGAGTGGAAGCGTGGGCTTACCGAGGTTTCCGCTGAGTCGGCGGTCCTCACGATCGAGGCTCCGGGCGCCGAGGAACTGCGCTTCCTGCCCTATGAAACTCCCGGTTCGCGGCTTGCATCGGGTTTCGTCGCCGAAGCGAAGGGCGCCTCGCTGCGCGCCGAGATCGCGCTCTCGCGCGAGAGCACCCTCGGCAAACCTCTTGAAATCGCGGGAATCGTGGTTGTCGGCAAGAACGGCCCCGCCTATTCGTTCCGTCTTCCCGTTCCGGCCGCGCGATAGCCGATGCTGTCGTGGCGCCCGGTCGGCGTCTTGAATCTCTGTCTTCTCTGAATCATCAGCAACCTGAAGGAGTCCCCATGACCAAGTTGATCAGCGTCGTCCTCGCCGCCTCGCTCGCGGCTGGTTTCACCACCCTCGTCCTCGCGCAGGAAGGCACCGCGCCGACCGCCCCCGCCCAGAAGGAGAAGGGCGAGAAGGGCAAGAAGGAAGGCAAGAAGGAAGGCAAGAAGGCCGAGTCGGGCGCCAAGGCCAAGGTCGGCGAGGCCGCTCCGAACTTCACCCTCAAGACGACCGACGGCAAGGACTGGAGCCTCTCCGACGCGAAGGGCAAGGTCGTGGTCCTCGAGTGGATCAACCCCGAGTGCCCCGTCTGCGTGCGGGTCATGAAGGACGGCACCGTCGCCAACACCCTCAAGGGCGTCACCGAGCAGTTCTCCGATGTCGTCTATGTCGCGATCAACTCGAGCGCCGCGCGTGCGTCGAGCCTCGAGGGCACCGCTGCGTACATGAAGGAGCACAAGGTCGAGATCCCCGCGCTCCTCGACAACGATGGCGCGGTCGGCCTGATGTACGGCGCCAAGACCACGCCGCACTGCTTCGTGATCGACGCGAACGGCAAGCTCGTCTACCAGGGCGCGATCGACAACAACGACGGCCGCGGCGACGGCAAGATGAACTATGTCGTCAACGCCGTCACCCAGCTCAAGAAGGGCGAGTCCGTGTCGCCGACCGAGACCAAGCCGTACGGCTGCTCGGTCAAGTACAAGCGCTGAGCGCTCTCAACTGAGTGATTTCAGCCGGCCTGCGGCGTCCATTTCGGTGGATACGCGGGCCGGCTGTGTTTTTGCCGCTCACGAACGCGCCAAAGTGAGCAAGTTGCGAAGCAGGTTGCGAGCGCTCAAAGACGGCTGCCGCAAGCAGCCGCCGCTCAAACACGCGAGCGCGACTCACTGCAGGCTGACAGGCATCACCACATAGGTGAAGTCGTTGCCGACCTTGATGACACCCGGCTTGTTCGGGGCCTTCATCTCGATGATGACCTGCTCGGAATCGATCACCTTGAGCACATCGACGATGAAGGTCGGGTTGAACGCGATGTCGATCGGCTCGCCTTGGTAGGCGATGCCGTCGATGCGGACCTCCGACTCGCCCATCTCGGGCGCGCGGCTCGTCAGCGTGAGCTGCTTCTGGGCGAAGCTCATGCGCACGCCCTTCGACTCCTCGTTGGTGAGCAGGCTCGCGCGGCGGATTGCGCCGCCGAGCTCGCTGGCGTCGCAGGTCGCGCGACGGTCGTGCTCCTTCGGGATGACATCCTCGAACGGGGGAAACGCGCGTTCATCGACGCTCGAGACGAGCGTCGCGCCAGAGGAGGCGTCGCCGACCTGGAAGATCACCTGGTTTCCCTCGCGCGCCACGCGGACGGCGGCGTCGGGGTCGGACATCAGGCGAAGGAGCGCGTTGAGCGCCTTGGTCGGCACGATGAAGGTGATGTCGGTGTCGCCGCCCTTGCAGGTGCCGCGGGCGACGGCAAGCCGGCGGCCGTCGGTCGCGACGAGCCGCAGCTGCGTCTTCTTGCGGTCGACGAGCACGCCGCTGATCGCGTAGCGCGAGTCGTCGCGGGCGGTGGCGAAGCTGGTGCGGTTGATGAGCCGGCGCAGCGTGCCGGCATCGACCTCGAAGTCGGTGCGGTCGCTCGGCTTGCGCACGCCGGGGAACTCGCGCGGCTCGTAGCCGAAGACCTTGAAGGTCGAGCTTTCCGTCGAGATCGTGGCGAGCGTGCGGTCGACCGAGATCGAGACGGTCGAGTCGTCGCAGGCGCGCACGATCTGGTTGAGCTTGTCGGCGGGGATCAGCGCCTCGCCCTCTTCCTTGATGTCGACATTGGGGACGGTCAGGACCAGGCCGATCTCGGAGTCGGTGGCGCTGATCTGAAGCGTGCCGCCCGAGCCCGTCTTCTTGGCGGTGAGCTTGAGGCAGAGCAGCACCGGCGAGGGCGTGCGCGATGCGACGACGCCGCTTGCCATGGTGAGCGCATCGGACAGGGAGAGACGGTCGCAGATCAACTTCATCGTGAGTCCCTTCGTCATTCGACGCCCATCCGCCATTCGGCCGTCGGGATACGACGGGGTGACTGCTGGGCGTCCGGTCGACTTCGCGGCGGAATCCGCCATGTTGTGGTCGGCAATCGAACAGTGTACCGCCCGTTGGGGCGGCTGCAGCCGAATAGACAGGCTCCGCGTCCGCGATTTCTCCCTGTTTCGGGGGGCGCCGACTCTGCCGGCGCGGCCGCCCGAATACCCTCCCCATCATGCTTTACCGCTTCCTCCGCGGCCTGAACGAGATCTACGGCGTCACGGTGCTGTTCTGCTTCATCGCGGCGTTCTTCGTGGCCTGCGCGTTCACGCTGATCTACCCGATCGTGCCGCTGGTGATGCTGATTTCGTCGATCTTCCTCGTCGTTCTCGCGCGCGTCGTGTTCCTCACGCTGCGTTGGCTCGAGCGGCGCGTCGCGACGGCGGGAATCCGCCGCGGCGAGTGCCCGGCCTGCGCCGCGAAGTTCGACGCGATCCTCGTCGGCGAGCGCCGCGTGCACGAGTGCCCCGGTTGCCGCCGCATCTTCGACGAGGTGGGCGACCCGTATGTCCCGCAGGAAAACCCCGACGACGCGAGCAAGCCCGCGACCTTCGAGCGGTCCGCGGTGGGGGCGGCCTGACCGTGTCCCGCGCCGAGGACCTCGTCGTACTCACCAGGGTTCTCGACGAACTGTCTGCGTTGCTCATCGTGGGCGACCTTGAGTCGCAGGGTGTCCCCGCGGTCGTGGTCGGCGGACTCACGGCGCAGCTGCGCGTCGAAGCGCCGGGCCTGGTGTCGGTGATGGTCCGCCGCATGGATCTCCCGCGTGCGCAGGCGCTGCTCGAGCAGGACCAGCCTCCTGAGGGCTGGGAAGACGAGGCGGAGGGCATGCCGCGCGAGGGTGAGGAGGGCGATCTGCCGGATGGTTCGGGCGATGTTTCAGGAGAGGGTTCACGCGACGACGCGGATGGTCGCGAGGCGCGCCGCGGCCGCGATCTGTAGGATCACCGCCCATGCGCACCGTTCTCTTCGTCTGCTCCGGCAACACCTGCCGTTCGCCCATGGCGGAGGGGATCGCTCAGAAGCTCTTCGACGCAGGGAAGTTTCCCGCGTCGGTCGGCCCGCTCTTCTTTGCCTCCGCTGGAGTCGCCGCGTTCGAGGGTGCGCCCACGAGCGAGGAGACCGTCGCCGTGCTTGAGGAAATGCGCGCGCCGCTGCCAGGTCACGCGAAGCGCCTCACGCCCGACATGATCCGCCGCGCCGACCTCGTTCTCGGAATGACGGGCTCGCATGTGTCGCGGGCGCGGGCGATGGTGGCCGGCGACGCCGCCGCCGAGGCCAGGATCCACCCGATCGACCTCGAGGGCGATGTGGACGACCCGATCGGGCTCGGCCAGCGCGCCTACGACGATCTGGCCGCGTATTTCGCCGAGTTGATTCCGAGGCGCGTCGCGGGGATGCTAAGGGCATGAAGATCGCGCTCGGATGTGACCACCGCGGAGCCGCCGCCACGCAGGCGCTCGTCTCGCACCTGAAGGCCGACGGCCACGAGGTCGAGGTCGTGTGCGATCTCAACGGCGCGTCGAGCGACTACCCCGACAGCGCGTTCGCCGCGTGCAGCAAGGTCGGTCGCGGCGAGGCCGACCGCGCGATCCTCATCTGCGGCACGGGCATCGGCATGTGCATCGCCGCCAACAAGCTGCGCGGGATCCGCGCGGCGCTCGCGCAGGACGAACTGTCCGCGCAGCTTTCGCGAACCCACAACGACGCCAATGTGCTCTGCCTCTCGGCGGACCTCATCGGCCACACGCTCGTCAAGCGCATCGTCGACACCTGGGTCCGCACGCCGTTCGACGGCGGACGGCACCTGCGTCGACTGCACAAGATCGAGGCGATCGAGCGCGGCGAGGATCCGTCGACGCTGCGGGCCTGACGCGACAAGATTTCCGGAGTTCCTATGTTCGACCGACTTTCGATCGCGCGTGCGCCGAAGGCGCCTGTCATTCTCGCCGTGCACTCCGACGACAAGTCGCTCGCGAAGGCCGACCGCAACGCGTCGCGCGACGCGGCGGTGTCGGCCGCGAGCTTCCGCGCCGAACTCGGCGAGACGACCGCCGCGTCCGACGGCACGGTGATCCTCGGCCTCGGCAAGAAGGCCGAGTTCAACGCGAAGTCGGCGCGTTCGGCCGGCGCGCGTCTCGTGCGCGGGCTCGAGCGCATGAAGGTCGGGAAGGCGCGCGTGGCGTTCGGCGACGCGTTCGCCGCGCGCGACGCGCGCGAGTTCGGCCAGGCGATGGGCGAGGGGCTCGCGCTTGCGAACTGGCGCGTCGACATGTTCGACGGCAAGGCGACGCAGCGCGCGCCGCGCGCCGGAAACCTCGCGATTGACGCGGGTTCGGGCGCGTTTGCGGATGGTCTCGCGCGCGGCCTCGAGGTCGGCGCGAGCGTCAACGAGGCGCGCCGCATCGCGGCGACGCCGCCGAACATCTGCACGCCGAACTGGTTCGCCGGCGAGGCGAAGAAGCTCGCGCGCGCGGCGGGGCTCTCGTTCAAGCTGATCTCGTTCAAGGACGCGGAGAGGCTCGGCATGGGCGGCATCGTCGCGGTCGGGCAGGGCAGCGACGAGAAGAGCCTCATCGCGATCCTCGAGTACAAGCCGAAGCGCATCAGCGCTAAGGCGCGCGGCAAGACGCTCGCGCTCGTCGGCAAGACGCTCACCTACGACACGGGCGGCTACTCGCTCAAGGTCAACAACGGCATGAAGGGGATGAAGTACGACAAGTGCGGCGGCGCCGCCGTGTTCGGCGCGATGCACGCGATCGCGCTCGCGAAGCTGCCGCTTCATGTCGTCGCGCTGTTCCCCGCCGCGGAGAACATGGTCAGCTCGAACGCGTACCGGCCCGACGACATCATCACGATGTACAACGGGACGACGGTCGAGGTGACGAACACCGACGCCGAGGGGCGCCTCGTGCTCGCCGACGCGATTTCCTACGGCTGCGAGAAGTACAAGCCGACGACGATGGTCGAGCTGTCGACCCTCACGGGCGGCGTGGTCACCGCGCTCGGCTCGTGGAGCGCGGGCTACTTCTGCGACGACGCGAAGCTGCGCGACGCGATCGAGTCGAGCGCCGAGCGCACCGGCGAGAAGGTCTGGCGTCTTCCGCTGTGGAAGGAGCACAAGGACCACATGAAGAGCCAGCACGCCGACATCATCAACTCGAACCCGTCGCGCCTCGCGCACCCGATCCAGGGCGCCGCGTTCCTCGACT
>CAIXEV010000237.1 GCA_903918555.1 uncultured bacterium
CTACCTGCTGCCCTTCGCGGGGCTGAACCTCCAGCCCTTCCCCGCCGCGGTGATCGCGCTCTCCGCGTTCAAGGCCGCGCATGTCGCGGAGATCGCGCGCGGCGCCATCTCCTCGATCGCGCCGGGGCAGTCGGACGCCGGCAAGGCGATCGGCCTCACCTTCGCGCAGCGCCTCGCCTGGGTCGTCTTCCCGCAGGCGCTGCGGCGCTTCCTGCCGCCCTGGGTCAACTCGGTGACCGACACGGTCAAGGGATCGTCGCTGGTGTCGCTGGTCGGCATCGTCGACCTGATGCTCGCCGCGCAGCAGGTGATCGGCCGCACCTACGAGCCGCTGCCCGTCTACGTGCTCGCGGCGCTGATGTACTTCGCGATCAACTACGCGCTGAGCGTCGCGAGCCGCAGGCTCGAGGCGCGCTTCGCCTACATCCGGGAATGACATGACAGAGCCGCTCGTCCGCATCCGCGGCCTCGGGAAGTCCTTCGGACCGACGCGCGTCCTCGAGGGCGTCGACCTCGATGTCGGGCGCGGCGAGGCCGTCGTCGTCATCGGCCCGTCGGGCAGCGGCAAGACCACGCTGCTGCGCTGCATCAACGTGCTGGAGACCTACGACGAGGGCTCGATCCAGGTCGACGGCGTCGAGGTCGGCTACGACGGCCCGCCGGGCCCGGGGCGCAGGCCGCGCCGCGATGGCGAGCTCGCGCGCATCCGCGCCGACATCGGCATGGTCTTCCAGCTCTTCAACCTCTTCCCGCACCTGACCGCGCTCGAGAACGTGATGCTGGGCCTGACCCGCGTGCGCGGCATGCCGAAGGCCGAGGCGCGCGCGCGCGCCGAGCACTGGCTGGCGCGCGTCGGGCTGTCCGACCGCATGTCCAACCTGCCGGGCCAGCTCTCGGGCGGCCAGCAGCAGCGCGTCGGCATCGCGCGCGCGGTCGCCATGGAGCCCAAGGTCCTGCTGCTCGACGAGATCACCTCCGCGCTCGACCCGGAGCTGGTCGGCGAGGTGCTCTCGGCCGTGCAGCAGCTCGCGCGCGACGGCATGACGATGGTGGTCGTTACCCACGAGATGACCTTCGCGCGCGACGTCGGCACGCGCATCGTCTTCATGGACGCCGCGCGCGTCGTCGCCGAGGGCACGCCGCGCGAGATCCTCGTCGAGCCGCGGCACGAGCGCCTGCGCAGCTTCCTCGCGCGCATCGAGATGAAGGGACATTGAGGGACAGCGCCATGGACGCACGCAGCGACGTCAGGAACCGCCTGGGCCTCCGCCCGGTCATCAACGTCTCGGGCACGATGACGCATCTCGGCGCGTCGATCGTGGTGCCGGAGGCGATCCGCGCCGCGAGCGAGGTGATGCCGGAATGGGTGGAGGTCAACGACCTCCACCGCAAGGCGAGCGCCGCGATCGCGCGCGCGACGGGCGCGGAGGCCGGCTTCGTCACCGCCTCCGCCGCCGCGGGCATCACCCTCGCCGTGGCGGGCGCCATGACCGGCGCGGACCTGGCCCGGGTGGAGCAGCTGCCCGACGCGACGGGCATGCGCGACGAGGTCGTGATCCAGATGGGGCACATGACGGGCTATGGCGCGGCGATCGAGCAGGGCATCCGCCTCGCCGGCGCCAGGGTCGTGCCCGTGGGCAACGTCACCGACGCGCGCGGCTACCAGCTCGAGCACCGGATCGGCGAGCGCACCGCGGCCGCGCTCTACGTCGTCTCGCACCACACCGTGCAGTACGGCCAGCTGCCGCTCGACGCCTTCGCGCGCACCTGCCACGCGCGCGGCGTGCCGGTCATCGCCGACCTCGCCTCGGAATACGACCTGCGCGGCTTCCTCGCGGCGGGCGCGGACGTCGCGATCTACAGCGCGCACAAGTTCCTCGGCGGCCTCACCGCGGGCATCGTCGCGGGGCGCAAGGACCTCGTGCGCGCGACATTCCTGCAGAACTCGGGCATCGGGCGCGGGATGAAGGTCGGCAAGGAGAGCATCGTCGCGACCATCGCCGCGCTCGAGGCCTGGGAGCGGCGCGACCA
>CAIXEV010000238.1 GCA_903918555.1 uncultured bacterium
CCAAGGACGGGTGCCCGCCGGCGCAGTCGTCGTCCCGGGCAGCCTGCCCTCCAAGGACGGCTCGCACTCGCTCGGCTGCGCGGTCATCGTCAAGAAGGTAGACGCTCAGACGCGCGCCAAGACCTCCATCAACGACCTGTTGCGATCAGCCGACTGACGGATCTTCAGAAGCTCGCGCTGATCGACGCCGACAGCTTGACGCCCTGATCGTAGCGGTTGAAGTAGATCCGGTTCGGACCACGCTCCTGGAATTCGCGATAGTCGCGACGCAGCAGGTTGCGGGCCTCGAACTTGAACTCCATCGCCTTACCCATGAAATCGAAGCCCTGCCGGGCGACGAAGTCCACGGAGAAACCCGGCGACTCGTAGATGTCCGGGAGACCGGCCGCGCCACGGCTCGTGACACGATCGCTGGCGTACGAGATGAGCAGCGTCTGCTGGGACAGCGAATCTTCGTCCTCGAGGCCGATCTGGATATTGGCCAGGTGTTCGGACTGACCGGTCAGCGCGGCTCCGTCGCGGAAGAAGTTGCTCGCCGGCTGCGTCACCGTACCGAACACATCGGTGGTGTCGCCGTCCTTGACGCTCAGCTCCGACTTGGACCAGGTGTAGTTGCCGATCAGCACCAGACGGCGGGACGCGAAGAACGCGCTCTCGGACATGTCAGACAGGTAGAGGTACTTCTGTGACTCGATCTCGAGGCCATAGAGCGTCGCCGACGGCGCATTCGCGAAGCTCGTCACCGGGTTGTTGTCGTTGAAACCGGTGAAGGCTTCGATCGGCTTGTCGATCTCCTTCCAGAAACCGGCGGCCGACAGCCGCTGGTCGCGCGCGAAGTACCACTCCCAACGCAGTTCCGCGTTCTTGAACTCGCTGTCGATCAGCAGAGGGTTTCCGCGGTAGGCGCGGTTGCTCTCGGGGTCGTAGTACGCCTGGAACATCAGCTCACGGAACTGGGGACGCGCGATCGTCTGCGAGGCGTTGAAACGCGCCTGCATGTCGTCCGCGAACTTCCAGGTGAGCGTGAGCGCGGGCAGGATGTAGTCGTTGTCGAGGCGCGTCACCGCGGACGATCCCGCCGGTGTGGCGAAGACCTGGCGCGGCTCCACCAGCTGCTCCGCCTGCTCGTAGCGCACGCCCGCGTTGATCTCGAAGCCATCGGCCACCTCGGCCTGCGCCTGCAGGTATGCGGCCTGGGTCTCGAGCGTGGCCGTGAAGGCCGGGTCAGACTCGGTGGTCTCGAGAGAGCGGATATCGTAGAAGTCGACGACCTCGGAGCCGAGCAGGTAATCCGGACGGAACATCGCGACGCCGCTCGGGAAAGTCGAGGGCGCGATGGCGAGGAACTCGCGGCGCTCGGAATCGCGCTCGGTGTCCGTACCTTCCAATCCTGCAGACAGGACGAGCTGCGGCGTGACCTCCCACGACGCGTCTGCGCCATAGGCCAGAAGGTCCTCGTCGAGCTCGGAGAACACGATGCTCGCGAAGCCGGTCTGACCGTTGTCGAGGCGGTTGATGAAATACGCGCCGTAGGGATCGGCGGCGATGTTGGAGCGGGAGTAGCCGAACGCGAGCTCGAAGGGCGCCTTGCGGCTGGAGTTCGCGTAGGCGACCCGCATGTCGAGCTTGACCGGATCGAGGTTGAAGCCGCCGCTGAGCTGGGTGCTCCAGACCTGCCGCTCGTACCAGCCCGTCTCCTGCTCGAGGAAATCCCGGTCCGGGCGTTGGCTGTTCTGCTTGCCTTCCGAGAGGCTGCTGCGCTTCAGGGTGTCGCGGATGATGAGGTTGGTCCAACGGAGCTTGTTGCCCTCGCCGAACTCGTAGCCAAGACCGAACAGTCCG
>CAIXEV010000239.1 GCA_903918555.1 uncultured bacterium
CGAGACGGCTCGCGGCGTCTGCGCCACTCGGACTGGACTCCCACGCACCGCCATGCCGAACCCGCTCCAGCCACTCGCCAAGAAGGACTTCGACTACGCGGCCGCGCAGCACCTGCTGAACCGCGCCGGCTTCGGCGGCACGCCCGCGCAGGTGCGTGCGCTCGTCGAGCTCGGCCTCGACGACGCGGTCGACTACATCGTCGACTTCAAGGGCGACGGCACCATTCCGGCCGCGGTCGAGTTCGCGGGAATCATGCGAACCGAAACGCCCGAGGAGCGCGAGACCTTGCGCAAGGCGCGCGCTGCGGGCGATGAGGAGACGATTTTCCGCCTCCAGCGCGAGCGCCAGGCGCGCGAGAAGTCCGACCGCGAGCAGCTCGCCGAGATGCAGAAGTGGTGGCTCGCGAAGATGATCTCGACGGGCCGCCCGCTCGAGGAGAAGCTCACGCTCTTCTGGCACGGCCACTTCGCGACCGGCTACCGCACGATCGAGAACAGCTACCACATGCTCGCGCAGAACGCGTTCCTGCGCGCGAACGCCGCCGGCAACTTCGCCGATCTCGTGCGCGGCATCATCCGCGACCCGGCGATGCTGAAGTACCTCGACAACGACGAGAACCGCCGCCGGAGCCCGAACGAGAACCTCGCGCGCGAGCTGATGGAGCTCTTCACGCTCGGCGAAGGCAACGACTACACCGAGCGCGACATCAAGGAAGGCGCGCGCGCCCTGACGGGCATGACCTTCCGCGGCAACGACTTCTTCTTCAACCAGCAGGAGCACGACCCGACGCCGAAGACGATCCTCGGCCGCACGGGCAGCTTCTCCGGCGACGAGTTCGTCTCGATCATCCTCGAGCACCCCGTCTGCGCGCGCTTCATCGTGTCGAAGCTCTACAAGTTCTTCGTGAACGACGCGCCCGCGCCGCCGAAGGACGCGGGCGACGCGGTGTCGCGGCTTGCGAAGGACTTCCGCGCCAAGCGCTACGAGATCCGCCCGATCCTGAAGACGCTCTTCCGCTCGCAGCACTTCTACGCGAAGGACAACCGCCTCTCGGTCGTGAAGAGTCCGACGCAGCTGATGGTGCAGACGATCCGCAGCCTCGGCACGCCGACGCGCGAGATGAGCGCGCTGTCGCAGGCGGGCGACCTGATGGGCCAGCAGCTCTTCCAGCCGCCGAGCGTGAAGGGCTGGGACGGCGGGCGCGCGTGGATCAACACCGCGACGCTCTTCGTGCGGCAGAACATCGTCGTCTACCTCGTGACGGGGCGCCGCCCCGCCGCATTCGACTGGAATCCGTCGGAACTCTCGTACGATGTCTCGCCGCTGCTCGCGCACCTGCGCGACTCAGGCGGCGGCGTCGATCCGCACGAAGCGGTGCGCGCGCTCGCGACCTTCGCCCTCGGCGGCGAACCCGCGCCCGAGCGCCTCGCCGAACTCGAGCAGTTCCTCGGCGCCCTCGGCGGAACCGTGACCGACGACCGCGTGAAGGCGATGCTCTGCCTGATCGGCGCCATGCCCGAGTACCAGCTCTGCTGAAAGCGAACCTCCGATGCCCGACAACGCCTTCACCCGACGACTGTTCCTCGAACGAAGCCTCACGCTTGCGTCGCTCGCGGCGACCGTGCCCTGCTTCATCGAGCGGAGCGCGCTCGGCATGCTGGGCAACCCGCTGCTTTCGTCGCAGCCGGGCGTGCCCGACCACCGCATCCTCGTGATCGTGCAGCTTGGCGGCGGCAACGACGGCCTCAACACCGTTGTGCCATACGGCTCGCCCGACTACTACAACGCGCGGCCGCAGATCGGAATCCGCGCTCCCGGCGCCGCCGTGCAGAACGGCCAGCAGGCCGCGCTCGAACTCGCGAACGCGCAGGGAATCGGTCTCCACCCGAACCTCACGGGCTTCAAGGAGCTCTACGACGGCGGGCTTCTCACCGTCGTGCAAGGCGTCGGCTACCCGAACCCGAACCGCTCGCACTTCACCTCGATGGACATCTGGCAGACCGGCCGCCTCGACGCGAAGGGCTCGGGCTGGATCGGCCGCTACTTCGACAACACCTGTAACGGCACCCCGATCCCCGAGGGCGCGGTCGCCATCGGCCGCAACGCGCCGCTTGCGATGCAGGGCGACATCCAGAAGCCGATCGCGTTCGAGAATCCCTCGCTCTTCCGCTGGCTCGGCGAGGATCTCCACGGCGCGATGAAGGACCCGTACGACGCGATCAACCGCGCGGGCGCGGTGGGCGGGGCCGCCGCGGGCACGCAGCGCGAGTTCCTCATGCGCACGGCGCTCGACGCGCAGGTCGCAAGCGACAAGATCCGCGCGGCGGTCGCGAAGCAGCCGCTCGTCGAGTATCCGCAGTCGGGCCTCGCGAACCAGCTGAAGACGATCGGCGCGATGATCCGCGCCGAGATGCCGACGCGCGTCTACTACGCGTCGATGGGCGGCTTCGACACGCACGGCGGGCAGCTCGGCCCGCACGCGAACCTCATGCGCCAGCTCGGCGACTCGGTGCTTGCGTTCCAGAACGACATGAAGGCGCAGGGCAACGAAGGCCGCGTGCTCACGATGGTGTTCAGCGAGTTCGGCCGCCGCGTGAAGCAGAACGCCTCGAACGGCACCGACCACGGCACGGCCGCGCCGATGTTCCTGATCGGCCCGTCGATGAAGGCGGGCGTGTGCGGCAACCATCCGTCGCTCACCGACCTCGACCAGGGCGACCTCAAGTACGGAATCGACTTCCGCTCGGTCTACACCTCGGTGCTCGAGGACTGGATGAAGGCCCCCGCCGACAAGATCCTGCGCGGGAAGTTCGCGAAGCCGGAGCTGATCGTCGCGAAGGCGAAGGCGTGACGGCAGCGACCACAAGCGCCATCGAGAAGGCTACGATCGCACCATGCTCCGCCTCACCGCCACCACGCTCGTCCTTGCGTCGCTCGCCGTCGTTCCGTTTGGCTGCGAGCAGAAGCCCGCGGCTCCCGCCGTCGAGACCGTGAAGCTCGGCGCGCCCGTCGAGATGAGCATCCCCGTCAAGGGCATGCACTGCGAGGGCTGCGAAGGCGCGATCTGCGGCAAGGTCGAGAAGATCGAAGGCGTGACCGCGGTGAAGGCGAGCCATGTCGACGAAGCCGTCGTCGTGACCGCCCCGCCCGAGCAGCGCGAGACGATCGAGGCCGCGATCAAGAAGCTTGGGTACACGATCAACTGATCTCGCGCGATCGATGCCGAACTGCATTCGGCCGCATTCCAGCTGCGCCGCGCAAACTCAATTTTCTCTCACGGAGGCACGGAGGCACAGAGGCCCCGTGGTAGTCGCATGTGCCGTGAGAGGAAAGAGGAGAGGGAAGAGGAGAGGTAAAGAGCGGAGAAGCGAGGAGAAGAGAGGAGCTCCAAAGCCAGTGAACCGCGCGCG
>CAIXEV010000240.1 GCA_903918555.1 uncultured bacterium
CCAGAAGTTCTCGAGCACCTTGAGTCCGACCGCCTGGCTCTTCTCGGGATGGAACTGCATCCCGAAGACGTTGGCGCGCTGCACGGCGGCGACGACCGGTCCGCCATAGTCGACCTCTGCCACGACATCCGCCGGATCCGACGGGACGAGGTGGAAGCTGTGTACGAAATAGGTCGAACTGTCGGGGCCCAGTCCGCGCAGCAGCGGGCAGTCGCCGCGCAGCCGCAGCGCATTCCAGCCGATCTGCGGCAGCCGCAGATCCGGCGTGGTGCGCGGAATCTGCTCGACGCGCCCCGGCACGAGGCCGAGACCGGGCCGCTCGCCGAATTCCGTGCCGATGTCGGCCAACATCTGCATGCCCACGCAGATGCCGAGCAGCGGCTTGCCGGCGGCGGCGTGGACGAGCACCGGCTCGCGAAAGCCGCGCGCGACAAGCGCCGTCATGCACGCACCGAAGGCGCCCACGCCGGGTAAGAGCAGCTTGTCGACATCGGCCACGGCGCCGGGCGCGTCGATCAGCGCGAAGCGCGCGCCGACCTGCTCCAGCGCGTTCGCGACCGAGCGCAGGTTGCCGATGCCGTAGTTCACGACGCCGATCGTCATCGTGCGTGCGGTCAGACCGGAAGTTCCTCGAAGCAGGCGCGTGCCTGCTCGCCGTGATTGGCCATCCACTCCTCGCGCAACGCGCCGACGATGATGTCGTCGTGCCACTGGCCCGCGCGAAGAATGTGCCGGCGATGGCGCCCCTCGACGAGGAGGCCGACCTTCTCGCAGACGCGCATCGAGGCGGGATGCGCCGAGGATACGCCCCCATGGATGCGCTCGAAATTCAGCTTGTTGAAGCCGTAGAACATGAACATCAGCACGGCGTCGGTGACGATCCCCTTTCCCGCGAAGGTCTTGTCGCCGAGGAGATAGCCGATATACGCGCGACGATTGAACCAATTGACGTCGGTGAAGGTGATGTTCCCGATGTGCCGGCCCGACGCGTTGTCGCAGATGGCCAGCAGGATGGGGTCGCGGTTCTGCTGGACGCGGTCGAAATAGGCCTGCATGCGCTCGGGCGTGTTCGGGAAGTAGCTGCGCTCCGTGTGCAGGTCGAGCGAGAGGTCGTCGAGCCACTGGAAATACGGCGCGTTCTCCGCGATGTCCGCGCGGGTCAGTCCGCGCAGGTGGATGCGCCTGCCGATCAGGAATCGTTTCGTCACCGCCGGTCCTCCGCTGTGTTCGTCGTGGTGCGCGCGAGCCGCGGGAAGGCGCGCAGCGCGTTCGTCCTCAAGATCGCGTCGAGCGACGGCTCGTCGAGATCGATGCCCGCGAGCTTGCCCTACGTGAACGCCGGCGCGATCAGCGGCGCATCGCTCGAGAACACCACGCGCGATGCACCCACGGCGGCGACGAGGTCGGCGATGTCGGAGTCCCGCACGCTGCTGGTCGATGTCGCGATGTCGAACCAGACGTTGGGAAGCGCGGCAAGCTGGCGATGGCGCCAGGTCGAGTGCGCGGCCACGAACCACAGGGCCGGATTCGTCTGGGCCGCTTCCTTCATCCCCGGCAGATGCGCCATCAGCGGCCAGTCGGG
>CAIXEV010000241.1 GCA_903918555.1 uncultured bacterium
GACTTCCCCGACACCGATGCGCCGATGTGGTGGGAGGTCTGGACGATTTGTCCCCCCGGGGGTGCCCAAGCGCGATACGACGAGCTGGTTCGGGCCTGCCAGGCTCGCCAGCTGGAGGTGTCGACCCGACGACTGGAGTTCGCCGAGCGATTGGTCGTACTGGTCAAAGCACGTCCGAACGATTGGGCCCGGTCCCGTGCACTCCTGGAACTCGTCGCGGAACTGCGGTACCCGGTTGAGCCCGCGAGGCCGTACCTCGATCTTTTCCCTCGGGAACAAGCGGAGTGGGTCAGCTCGTTGCAGGGGCGGTTGCGGCCCGCAGGTCCGGACGCACCAGCGGTGTGCCTGCTCGACACCGGCGTCAACCGCGGGCACGCGCTCCTTCAAGATTCATTGCTGGATGCCGATACCCAGGCGGTAGTGGTCGCCTGGGGCGCTGCGGACCGGCGCGACGAACCGCACGGCACGTGCATGGCGGGAACAGCGCTTTACGGCGATCTGGCACACGTACTCCAGACGGTTGGGACAGTGGAGTTACGGCATCGTCTGGAGTCAGTCAAGGTCGTGCCCGACCGCGGCGATCTCCCGCCGGAGGTGCACGGCGCGGTGCTCAAGCAAGCCGTGTCGCTCGCCGAGATCCGGGCGGCGGGTCGGCGTCGCACGGTGTGTCTCTCCGTGACGGCGACGGATGCTTCGGGCGAAGGAGCGCCGAGTTCCTGCTCCGCAGCGGTCGATCAGATCGCGTTCAACGACGGCAATTCGACGCGGCTCGTGGTGGTTTCCGCGGGCAACATCCGCACGATGCCGGTGGGAGTTGCCTATCCACAGCTCAATCACTCCGCCCACGGCGCGATCGAGGATCCGGCGCAGTCGTGGAACGCGCTCTCTGTCGGCGCATTCACTGAACGCGTGCAGCTCTCACCGACATACGCAGGTTGGCGTGCGATGGCCCCCGCGGGCGGCCTGACGCCGTCGAGCCGAACCAGCGTCTGTTGGGATGACGATCAGCGCTCCCGATGGCCGCTCAAGCCCGACCTGGTGTTCGAGGGGGGGAACTGGGTCGAATCGGGCGCTGGCGAGCGGTCTCCCTGTCAAGATACCCATCTGTTGACGACGGGATTCTCGGCGACCGGTGCACAGTTCGACACCAACGCTGATACGAGCGCGGCGACCGCCCAGGCAGCGCGCCTGGCGGCCATGATCCAAGCCGCGTACCCGCGCCTTCGGGCGGAGACTATTCGGGGTCTGCTCGTGCATTCCGCGGAGTGGACCGATGCGATGCGTCAGCAGTGCCCCGGCGCTCTTCAAAACCAGGTGATGAAGCGGGTGCGGACGTTTGGCTACGGCACACCAAGCCTGACCCGTGCCCTGCACAGCCTGAACAACGCCGTCACATTGGTGGCGGAAGCCGCTATCCAGCCATACCGCAAGAGCGGCAGCGAGGTCCGGCACAACCAGATGGGTCTGCACCAGCTCCCGTGGCCGGCACGCGTCCTGCACGAACTCGGCGAAGTGCCGGTCCGGATGCGTGTGACGCTCTCCTACTTCATGGAGCCGAGCCCCGGCCGCCGCGGCAACATCCCGAAGTGGGGATACCCATCTCATGGGCTTCGGTTCGACGTGCGGCGACCCGGCGAGACGCTGGACCAGTTCCGGCAACGCCTCTCCCTCGCCGAGCGAGACGATCTGGCCGCGCCGATCGACAATGTCGGCGAGACACGCAACTGGGTCATCGGCGTGAACGGCCGCTCGCGGGGGTCGCTTCAATGCGATTGGTGGGAAGGCACCGCGACGCAGCTGGCCGCGAGCGACCACATCGCGGTCTATCCGGTCACCGGCTGGTGGCGCGAGCGGCCCTTCCTGGGCAAAGTGGAGAACGTCGCGCCCTACAGCCTGGTGATCTCCATCGAAACGCCCGAGCAAGCCATCGATCTCTACGCCGCGATCACGGCACAGACCGAGGTCACGGTTGACATCGCAACCGTTCCTTGACGATTCGGGCGAAGGGGTACGGCTTCGCCACAGCCTCGGATCTCGTACGGCGTGGTTCGCACGGGGGTCCCGCCACTGTCTCGGCTGTACCGCACCCAGTTTCCGAGACAAGTTGAAGTCGGTATCCACGCGGCCTCCCCCGAGGAGGATGCGTCGGTGCGCTGCGGGCGGCCGGAAGCTGATCCGTCCATCGCCGTGCGCTAAACAACGCCCCCTTCCGCAGCCTGGCTGACCGCCGGGCTGTGTTCGTTTTGGGCCTCGTCAGCCCGCACGCACTCGGAACCGGGAACACCGGGATTCCACCCCTTGAAGGAGGTGCGGTCATGCCATTGACCGTGAACGTCGGGATCAGCAGGAAGGCGTCGGCGAACTACCAATCGGCCGGCCTCAGCATCAACCTCACCGCGGAGCTCGACCAGTCGCTGCTGGCCGATCCGCCGAGGCTTCAGTCGGAGATCGACCGCATCTACAGGCAGGCGGAGGAGGCGCTCGACAGGAAGGCGGGCGGCGACCGGAACGAAGCGCTAGGCCGCAAAAGTGAACGAACTGTACCGAACGCGATACACTGACCGCCGCTCATTGGCTGCAAACGCGGCTTGCGATTGAGTGGGGTGCGCTCAGTCCCCGTTTTTGCTCCGGCGGACTCAGCGCTTCTCGGGCTGACGGGGAGAGTCCATGTTTGAGAAACACCACGTCGTCGCTCTTCTTCAAGCGTTCCGTCGCCTAACCCTACCCTTCGCGTCCAATTTTGAGAAGCGCCACGCCCCCGACCTTCCGCTTGCCGCGCAGGCACGGCTCGGAGACGTAGCAGCGGTGGAAGCTGCGCTAAAGGCCGGCGCGGATGTCAACGCGATGTACGACGAAGGCCTGACGCCGCTGCACTTCGCAGCCCTCAAGGGTGACGCCGAGGTGATCACATTCCTGCTGAAGGCGGGCGCGGGGGCCAACGCGAAGGACGACCACGGGGCGACCCCGCTGCATTTTGCTGCCGAAAGAGGTCATGCCGAGGTGATCACGGTCCTGCTGCAGGCCGGTGCGGAGGCCAATGCGATGGACAACTACGGGGTCACGCCGCTGCATTGGGCGACCGAAGAAGGCGACGCCGAGGTGATCACGGTGCTGCTGCAGGCCGGTGCCGATGTCAACGCGAAGGCCGCCGACGGGGCGACCCCGCTGCATTGGGCGGCCGAACATTGGGCGGCCGAACTAGACGACGTCGAGGCGATCACGGTGCTGCTACAGGCCGGCGCGGATGTCAACGCGAAGGACGCCGTCGGCTGGACGTCGCTGCACTGGGCGGCTCACAAAGGTGACGCCGAGGTGATCACGGTGCTGCTACAGGCCGGCGCGGATGTCAACGCGAAGGACGCCCAAGGGCGGACGCCGCTGTACTGGGCAGGCGTAAATGGTTACGTCGAAGTGGCCACGGCCCTGCTGAAGTGCGGCGCGGATGTCAACGCGAAGGCCGCCGACGGGGCGACGCTGCTGCATTCGGCGGCCGAAAGAGGTCACGCCGAGGTGGCCACGGCCCTGCTGAAGGCCGGTGCGAACCCCCGCGCCGCCGACGGTGAAGGCAGGACTCCTCATGCCTTCACGAAGGACGACAAGTGTCGCGAGATATTGTGGAACGCGATGATGGAGACGCCGCTCAAGTGATGCGCTCGGAGCGTGTCGGTCCCGTTTGCCACTTGGCGGCCTACACGGGTCTGGCCGCTAAATAGAGCCCCGTTTCGTGACAGTATGACCTGACGGGCGCCTCGCCCTTCCGACCCTGCCTTGACCGGCGGGGTCGTTCGTTTCATGGGCCTCGTCAGCCCCTCCCACGAAAGGAGGCGGCTGATGCCGCTTCTCATCAACGTCGGCCTGAACCGCAAGGCCAGCAAGGACTTCCAGTCGGTTGGGGTGTCCTTGAACATGACCGCCGAGCTCGATCAGGGGCTCCTCGCGGATCCCCCTCGCCTCCAGAGCGAGGTCCAGCGCATCTACTCGCTCGCGGAGGATGCCCTCGAGCGGCAGATCTCGACCATGTCGGCGGAGCCCGCGCCGAAGCAGGACACCTCGGCCAAGGCGACCACCCCCGGCGTGCCCATGGCGGCCGGCCAGCCGCAGCTGGGGCACGCGAACGGCGGCAACAACGGGAACGGCCACTCGAACGGCCACGCGAATGGCCACTCGAACGGCCACGCCGCCAACGGCTCGACCTACGGCGGCATGATCCGCCCGGCGACCGAGTCGCAGGTGCGGGCCTTGCGGGCGATCGCCAAGCGGAATCGCCTCGACCTCGACCGCGAAGCCCACGAGGAGTTCGGCGTCGAGGGCGCGGACCAGCTCGACGTGAAGCAGGCCTCTGCGCTGATCGACCTCCTGAAGGACCGCGTGCAGGCCGCGCCCGCCGCGTCGGGCGGAAGGCGGTGGCGGCCATGACGGCGATCGACACGGTCGCTGACAGAACCCCTCGCAGGAGCTCGGCATCGGGGGTTTCGTCAGCGGGTCCATCCGCGGAGGCCATGTCCATCACGGGTCGGCCGTATCTCTCGTGGACCCAGGTCTCGTCGTACCAGCAGTGTCCGCGGGCATTCGCCTTTCGGTACGTCGAGCGCCTCGAGCCCGACTTCGTGTCGTCGAGCCTCTTGTTCGGCTCGGCGATGCACGAGGCGATCGCGAAGGTGCACGAGCACGACATGGAGGGCTTGCCCGCTCCATCCTCCGAGGAACTCGCCGGCCGCGTGACGAACCTCCTCGGCTCGTCGCTCCTGCCGGTGAAGTACTCGAAGGGCGAGAGCGCGGAAAGTCTCCACGCCCTCTCGACGCGCATGGTCGACGCGTTCCTCGCGTCGCCCGAGGCGCGGCCGGAGGGACAGGTCGTGTGCGTCGAGGACCGCACCTCGGGCGTGATTGATCCGCAGATCCCGCCGATCGAAGGCAAGGTGGACTTCGTCAGGCTCACGAAGGACGGGCTCGTGCTTCGGGACTACAAGACATCCCGCTCGCGCTGGGGTCCGAACAAGGTCGAGGAGTCCGCGCCGCAGCTTCGGCTGTACGCGACGCTCCTAGACCGCGAGCTCGACGGCTGGCGCAAGATCACCGCGATGGAGTTCGTGACGGTGACCAAGGCCGCGAAGCCCGTCGTCGCCACGCACGCCGTCGCGATGAAGCGCGAGTCGGTCGAGGCATGCATCGATCAGATCGGAGCCGTGTGGGACGGCATCCGCAAGGGCGTCTTCCCCACTCGGCCGGGCTGGCCCTGCAAGAC
>CAIXEV010000242.1 GCA_903918555.1 uncultured bacterium
CTGACATCATCCGTTCCGCAGACTGAAGTCTGCGGGCACCCGTGGATTTCGCCGGGGTCGAAGGCTGACATCACCTGTTCCGCAGACTGAAGTCTGCGGGCACCCGTGGTTTTCGCCGGGGTCGGCGGCTTGCATCATCCGGTCCGCGTTATGTACGGGTGCCAGCAGACTTCAGTCTGCTGAACGACGGGCGCCAGAGTCGAAGGCTGACATCATCCGTTCCGCAGACTGAAGTCTGCGGGCACCCGTGGTTTTCGTCGGAGTCGACGGCTGACACCATCCGCTCCGCAGACTGAAGTCTGCGGGCACCCATGGGTTTCGCCGGAGTCGACGGCTGACATCACCCGTTCCGCAGACTGAAGTCTGCGGGCACCCGTGGTTTTCGGCGGAGTCGGCGGTTGACATCACCCGTTCCGCGATACGTACGGGTGCCAGCAGACTTCAGTCTGCTGAACGACAGGCGTCGGAGTCGACGGCTGACATCACCCGTCCCGCGATACGTACGGGTGCCAGCAGACTTCAGTCTGCTGAACGACAATCGTCGGAGTCGAAGGCTGACATCACCCGTTCCGCAGACTGAAGTCTGCGGGCACCCAAGTTCAGTCGCACCGCAGCGCGATACGCAGCTTCAGCGCGCGTACCTCGCGGCCGTGGCGGAGCAGGATGCGGCGGCGCACAGCGCGCATGCCGGGCACGGTCATCGTGTTCTGCTGGATCGCCGCGAACAGCGAGAAGTCGAGCGCCGCCGAGCGCACCCAGTCGATGTCGCGCTCGTAGCCGCTCACGGCGAGCGCGCCCGTCTCGTCGATGAAGCGGTTGAGCCGGCGCTGGCTCACGCGCAGCGTCTGGCAGCAGCCGAAGTGGATCACGCGGCCCGCGCACTTGCCGCGCAGCGCCTCCTCGAGCTCGTCGAGGGTCGCGCGCGCCGAACGCCGGCGCAGGTCGCCGAACTGCACCTCGCCCTGCACGCCGTGGAACGCGAGGTACATGATCGGGTAGTCGTTGTGGCTGCGCTGCGCCCACTTGGCGAGGTAGTGGTAGAAGGCATCCGCGGTCGCCACGTTGCGGTGGACGAACGGAATCTTGAGCGGCGAGCTCTGCAGGAGCGCCAGCATCGGCTCCACGCTCGGCGAACGACCGACCTCGCTCGACCAATCGGTCTCGAGGCAGAAGATTCCCCGCACCTTGGTGCGGCTATGGGCAAGCGTGAGGTCACGGAGCAGCATGGCAGACTCCCCTGCTTTCTCTTCCACAAGTGTGCGATCGAAACGGACCCACATTGTTGGCTCTGAAGCGGATTCAGGCAGGAAACAAGGCAGATTCCCGCTGATTCTTCTCAGGTCGCGGGACTCCGGGATCCATCCTGCGCTCGCGCGACCGCGTTTGCAGGGCGCCAGCGCGGATGGGTCGAAAGACCCCCATCCCGACCCCGTTGACCTGAGTCCGAAAACCGACTTTCGGGGGTGCCGAGAAGTCAGGTCCGGCCATTCCACATTCTGACCACACGGGTCTCACGCTCGAATCCGAGCACCGAGACCGTGCCCGTCTCGAGGGCCAACCGCTCGGCGTCCTCGGGCGCCAGTTCGAGCCAGACGGTCGCGAACACGCGCAGCGCGTGGCCATGCCCGAAGATCGCGACATCGCCGCGCGCGGCCAGGACCCGGTCGAGCACCCTGCGCAGGCGGGCGGCGACATCCTCGGCGGTCTCGCCCTTCGGTGCGCCGTCGTGGAACAGGTTCCAAGCCGGATGCGCCGCGCGGATGTCGACCGTGGTGCGCCCTTCGTAGTCGCCGTAGTCCCACTCGCGGAGGTCGGCGACGCACTCGGCGCGCGCCATCAGTCCCGCGAGCTCGCAGGTTCGGATGGCGCGCTTCATGGGGCTCGTGAGGACGAGGGCGAAAGGGTGCTGGCGGAAGACCGGCGCGAGGAGCTCGGCCCGTCGCTCGCCCTCGGCGGTGAGCGGGAGGTCCGTCCGCGAGGTGTGCTTTCCGCTCAGGCTCCATTCGGTCTCGCCGTGGCGGATGAGATAGACGCGGCGCGCCTGCAAGGATTGTTGCTCGGAGTGCGAGAGCGTCGAGGCATCGGAATCAGGGAAATTCGCCACGCGCCGAGGATACCCGCATTGGCCGCGAAACTCCGTATCATCGCATCCCATGCAGTCGATTCCCGTCTCCACGCAGGGCAATGTCGGTCTCGGCACGAAGTTCGATGTGCGCGTCGCGACCGTTGTGTTCCGCATCGTGCGCGGCGAACTGTCCGTCGGGCTTCCGATCTCCAACCGCGCCGACGGGACGACGGCCCGCAGCGTGCCGACGGTCGCGCCGAACCCATCGGTGGAAGGGCTCGGCCTGACGACCGCCGCGCAGCTTGCTGCGTCGCGCGCCGTCTCCTCGCGCGAGATCGTGCGCGTGTCGCAGGCGGGCGTGCGGGCGCTGCGCACCGGCGAAGGCGCAGCCAGCGCGGATTCCCAGTCGATCTACCTCGTTTCTTGGGCGATCGCGCGTCCAGTGACGGCCGCGGCCGGCACGGCGCAGGCGGTCGAGGCTGAAGAGTCGTTTGTGCCCATTCCCGCGCTGTCGACGACGGTGTCGCTCGACGACACCTCGCGCGCGCTCGTCGGCTGCGCCTTCGCGGCGTTCCTCGACGCGACGCTGGCCGACGCGCTCACGCGGCGCCTGCTTCCGCGGCATGTGCTGTTCCGCAAGACCGATGGTTTCGACGGACGCAGCCCGTACGAGTCGATCATCGGTGCGGATGCGGCCGACGCGCGTCCGACCGAGGACGGTCCGGCGACGCCGATCTTCGTCGGCCTTCTGCCCGACCCGTTCCCGCTGTCGTCGCTGCGCGAGTTCTACGAGCACCTTCTGGGCGCACCGCTCGACCGCGGCAACTTCCGCCGTCAGTTCCAAGACATCATCGCGCAGGGCCCTGTGCAGGCGCTGCCGATCTTCGAGCGTGGCGTGCCACACCGCGCAGGACAGCTGTTCACTTTCGATCGCTCCGCATGGTCCCGGTTCGCCGCGAAGGCGTGACCCGCCGCGACAACACGCAGCGTCCGCCACAACACGCGGCGACCGCCACAACACGCGGCGACCGCCACAACACGCGGCGACCGCCAAAACGCAAACCAGCACCAGCGGGCGCCGCCGCAGCGGCGACCGCC
>CAIXEV010000243.1 GCA_903918555.1 uncultured bacterium
AGAGAGAAAGGCTACAACCCCTCCTCCCCATGCTTCTTCAACGCGCGGCGCGTCGGATTGCAAGAATTGACCCCCGTGCCTCCGCGCCTCCGTGAGAAAATCTCCTCCGCCCAACCAGCACCCGCGCCATCACCGCAGCGCGCGCCCGCCGTCGATGCGGATCGTGTTGCCCGTGAGATACGACGCCTCGAGCACGAGGAACCGCACGAGCTTCGCCGCTTCCTCCGGCGTGCCCGCGCGCGCGAGCGGCGTGCGCGCCAGCGTCGCTCGCTTGATCTCGTCGCTCACTGCGCCGGGCGCGTCGTCGTCGGGCCACGCGATCACGCCGGGCGCGATGCAGTGGACGCGCACGGCCGGCGCGAGCTCGACCGCAAGCTGCTCGGCGAGCGCGCGCACGGCGGCCTTCGCCACGATGTACGGCGTGAAGCCGACGCGCGGCTTTCCGAGCGCGTAGATGTCGCTGTAGAAGACGACCGCGGCGCCCGCCGCGATCCGTGCGCGGCCAAGCGCGCCGCGCAGCGACTGCGTGAGGAGCGCCGGCGACACCACTTCGCCGCGGTAGAGCGACTCGAAGTCCTGCGCTGCGATCGACCCCATCGCCGCCGGCGCGTAGGTCGACGCGTTGTGCACGATGCAGTCGACGCCGCCGCGCTCGACGGCGGCCGCCACGCGCTCGACCGACGCGATGTCGCAGAGATCGAGCCGCAGCACCTCGGGCGCGATCGCAAAGCCCGCCGCGCGCGCGGCGTCGACGGCGAACGCGGCCGTCTCGCGGCATCCCGCCTCGTCGGTTCGATAGGTGATCGCGAGGTCGAGCCCGGAGCGCGCGAACTCGACCGCGGTGGCGCGACCGACGCGACGCGAGGCGCCGGTGACAAGCGCCCGACCGATCGGAGCGCGCAAGGATGCTGGGGGCTGGTTCTCGTGCATCGGAATCTTCCGCATGGCTCGCGGCGAATGGCCGCGAACCGCGATGATACGGCGGTCGAAGAACGCTGAGTTTCCCGTAGAATCTCCCTCCCGATGGCGCGCCCCCGCGACGAGTCCTCCGAAACGAAGCCCCGGCGCCGCCGCATGCGGAACGCCCTGCTCGCGCTGCTCGCGGTTCTTGGTCTCGGCGCCTTCGTCTTCACGCGGCCGGCCGTGCTCTCGCGGCTCATCCTGCCCGCCGCCAACCGCGCGATCGGCGGCGAGGTCACCGCCGCCCGCATCGGGCTCGACGGACTCGACGCACTCGTCATCGACGACCTGCGCATCCGCGCGCGCGGCTGGTCGGGCGAGGCCGGCGAGGTCGCGTACGCCGACACCATGCGCGTCGAGTTCTCGCTGTGGTCGCTTCTCTTCGGCGACATCGAGGTCTTCGCGGTCTCGGTCGGCCGGCTCAACCTGCGGCTCGCCGAGCGCGAGGACACGCCCGGTTCGTTCTCGCTCCTCGCGCTCGAGCCGGAGCCGAGCAGGCGCGCGACCGACAAGCGCCAGCGGCCGGCGCGCATCACGATCGAGGAACTCCTCGTCGAGAACGGCGTCGTGGCCAACGGCGCGTACGAGAGGCTCGGCGAACTTCGCTTCCGCGGCTCGCTCGCGCCGATCGCGGAGTCCCCCGCCGCGTTCTCGTTCAAGCTCGAGGGCAAGCCCGACGAGCAGGGCCACCTCCCGGTCGGCGAGATCAGCGGCTCGTTCGACGGCGACTCGCGCGCGGTCGATGTGTCGGTGAAGGAACTCGACCTCGACGGAGAGCAGCTCGCCGTCGCGCCGCTCGCGGTGCGGGCGTGGACCACGCGACTCGGCCTCAAGGGAAGCATCCCGAGCGCGCGCTTCTCGTATTCGCCCGACACCGCTCCGTCCGCCGAGCTCGACATCCGGGGCGTGGCGATGGATCTGCCCATCGACGCCCTCGGCGGACCTTCGCTCGCCGAGTCGTGGAGCGGCCTCGTCAACGGCGCGCTCGTGCCGGTGCGCGCGGCGCCGCGCCTCACCCTCCGCGAAGGAACGCTGCGGCTCGGCAACGACGCCGTCGCGCTCGTCGGACTGAAGGGCGATCTCGGCGCGGAGGCCGCCGGCGTCATCAGCCTTCCGTTCGATTGCGATCTCACCCTCGAGATCCCGCGGGCCGAACTGCCGCCCTTCGACTGGGACCGCCGCGAGGAGTGGATCGAGCAGGCCGCGCGAACCGCGGGCTTCTCGATGACGGCCGCGATCCGCGACTTCCGCTCCCCCGAGCCGAAGCCGGGCGAGCCCGACATGCTGCAGCTGCCGCGCGTCGTGGCGAAGGTCATCGCGGACTTCCGCATCACGGCGTGGACGCTCAACCTCGAGACCAGGCTCGAGCGCGCCGCGCCCGGCAAGGATGGCGCCCCGGCGCCGCTGCGCACGAGCGGATCGCTTCGCCTCGCGCAAGGCTCGGGCGCCTACGAGGAGTTCCCGTACCGGCTCGACGATGTGAACGGCGTCGTCAACTTCGAGAACGACGATGTGATCGTCGAGCGCATCACGGGCCGCGGCGGCGACGGCGCGCTCGTGACGATCGAGGGCAAGCTCGTCGACATCGCGACCGGCGCCGAGATCAACCTCTCGATCCGCTGCGAGGACGCGCCGATCGACCAGCGGCTCTTCGACGCGTTCGACGAAGGTCCGCGCGAGGCGATCGGGCTTCTCTTCGACGAACGCTCGGCCACGAGCCTCGCGAACGCGGGGCTGCTGCCCGACGCGGCTGCACTCGTCGATCAGCGCCAGTCGCTCGCCCGACTCGGCCCGGACGCCGCGGCCAGCGCGGAGGCGACGCGTCTCCAGCGCAGCCTCGACGCCGGCCCCTTCAGGCTCGGCGGCCGCGCCGGCTTCGACATCCATGTCTACTCGCCCGCGGGGTTCGGCACCCCCGTCATCGTGACCGGCGATGTGAAGGTGCGCGACGCAGGCCTCGTCTTCGGGCGGTTCCCGTACCCGCTGCGCATCCAGTCGGGCTCCATCGCCATCCTCGATGAAGCGATCGTGATCGGTGGCGGCGGCCTGCACGCCGTGACGCCCGCGGGCGGCGCCTTCGTGGTCGCGGGAAGCGTGCAGATTCCCCGCGACGGCAAGGGCGGGCGCGACCTTCACCCGCTGATCGAGATCTCCGCCGACGACGATGCCGTCAATCCAGCGCTCCTCGCTGCGATTCCCTTCGCCGGCGACGAGCAGGCGCCAGGTTGGCCGGGCAAGGATCTCGCCCCCGCGGGCGAACTGCTGCGCGCGCTCGGGCTCAGCGGCTCGCTCGACCTCAACGGCTTCGTCACCACGCGGCCCGACGGCACCGAGTCGTTCTCCGTGAAGATCGACTTCGATCGCGGTCGCGCGGCGCCCGACGCCGAGGGCCGAACCTGGCTCTCGAAGCAAGGGCTGCCGTGGCCCGAAGGCTTCGAGCTCGAGAACTGCTCCGCGAAGCTCGACATCAGTCCCGAGCGCGTGAGCTTCGACGACTGCAAGGGAACGCGCGGCGATGGCGCGATCGAGGCCAGCGGCTACGCCGACCTCAACGGCCCCGGGCGCCGCGTCGAGCTCAAGCTCGATGACCTGCCGATCGAGCGCGCGTTCGAAGGCTATCTCGGCGACACGCCCGCGGAGTCGAAGTCCCGCTTCGAGCGCCTGCGGCCGAGCGGCATCCTCGATGGCTCCGTCACGCGCACCGTCGACGGCTCGCAGGCGGTGACGCGCGGCAGCCTCGTCCCCGTCTGGCTCGAGGTCACGATGGACGGCGTGCGCGTGCGCGCCGATCACCTCGCGGGGCAGATCGAGGTCGACGGCGACACGGTGCGCGCCGACAGCCTCGAGCTCCGGCTCTCGAGCGGCGCGGCAAGCGATGGCCTCCTGCGGCTGTCGGGGCAGCTGTCGACCGAGACGCTCGACGCACAGTGGTCGGGCGGCCGCGTCGAGTCGCCCGTGCTGCGGGAGATCCTCGCCGCGCGCGGCGCAGGGCTCGTGTCGCTCCTCAAGTCGCGCGATGCGCGCGGCGTCTTCGACGCCCGCTATTCGGCCGCGGGCGGCGAGAAGCTCGAGGTGGCCCCCAAGTCGCTCAGCGTCGGCGCGGAGAAGGAACGCGTGTCGTTCGCCTTCGACACCACGAGTCACATCACAGCCGACCCGAAGAGCATGCAGTTCGACCTTCGCGGCACGCTCGGCGACGGCGCGCAGGCATCGATCACCCTCGGCGGCGAGGTCGACCTCGGCGTCGACTCGCGCCTCTCCGCGCGGCTGTCGCTCGACGCCGCCGCGCTCACGCCCGCGCTGCGCGAGGTGCTGCCGCCGCCGCTTGACCTCTCGGCGCGCTCGATCGACCTCACGACGACGGGCCGCTTCCTGCTCGACCTCACCGACATCGACCTGCGCTGGCCCTCGGCCGGCAGCGCGTCGGAGCCCGATCTCTACGGCCTGCGCGGCGAGGCGCGGCTCGACGGCGCGGCGTTCGACGCCGGCGTCCGGTTCACCGAGATGCAGGCGAGCCTTCCGATCTCGTTCCGCTACCAGCCAGACGCGGCGCAGCCGATCAACTTCGAGACGACGCTCGCCTCGACGGGCTCCAAGGCCATGGGCCGCGCGCTCGGCAAGAGCAGCGCGCGCATCGTCTCGACGCCCGACGGCCGCGGCCTCACGATCGCCGCAGCGGGCGACATCGCGGGCGGCCGCTTCGATGTCCGCTCCGACCTCGACTTCGAGCGCGACCGCTACAGCGTGCTCGCCCGCATCGCCGAGGCCGCGTTCGATCCGCTGCGCGATCCAAGCGCGCCCGTGACCGCGCGCGGCGGCGGCAAGGTCACCGCGCGCCTCGAGGTCGAAGGCCAGACGGGTGGAACCCCCGCCGCGGCGGCGACGCGGACGGGAACGCTCGATATCGCGCTGCGTGACGCGCGGCTCGCGTCGACGCCCATCGCGATGCGCATCCTTCAGCTCACGCAGCTGATGCTCCCGCTGAACAGCTCGCTCGACGAGACCGAAGCGCACATGACGATCAAGGGCTCGACCGCCGACATCACCTCGGTGCGCCTCTCGAGCGGAACGATCCACCTCTCGGGCACGGGCACGATGGACATCCCGAGCCTCGCCGTCGCGATGCGCCTTTCGGCCAAGGGCACGGTGCCCGTCCTCAGCGACCTGATCGGAGGCGTCACCGGCGCGATCTTCGCGATCGATGTCAAGGGCACGCTCGGCGAGCCGCAGGTCTCGATCGCACCGCTGCCGGGCATGACCAACGAGCCGACCGTGACGGTCCCGCTGCCCGAGCCCGCCCCCGCTCCCGCCGCGCCGATTCCCGCGGTTTCCCCTGCAAACGGCGGCGCCGCGGCCGCGAAAGTCGCGCCCGAAGACCGCTCGAGACGATGATGGATCGCGCCCCGATCGCGACGCGCCGTCCGCCTGAAGTCTGCTCCGCAACCACCCGCTCATGAACGCCCAGAACCCATCCGACCCGCAGCGCCCCAAGCTCGACCTCTCGCACATCGAGGCCGCGGTCGACCGCTTCTTCGAGTCTTCCGGCGTGCAGCCCTCGTCCGAGGCGCGCGAGCTCGTCGCGGAGATCATGCTGTCGGGCCTCAAGCTCGTCTCGGACGGCGCCGACCTCGGCCAGCTCAAGCTCGTGCGCAGCGCGCTCAAGGAGATGCGCCACGCCTACAGGATCTTCAATCCGTACCGCGGCACGCGCAAGATCTCGATCTTCGGCAGCGCGCGCACGCCCGTGACCGACCCCGACTACGAGCTCGCGCGCGTCTTCAGCCGCTTGATCGCCGAATCGGGCATGATGGTCATCACCGGCGCCGGCGACGGCATCATGAAGGCCGGCCACGAAGGCCCCGAGGTCGACAAGTGCTTCGGCCTTCGCATCCGCCTGCCGTTCGAGGCGGGCGCGAACTCCGTCATCGACGGCGACCCGAAGCTCGTCAACTTCCGCTACTTCTTCACGCGCAAGCTGATGTTCATGGCGCACTCCGACGCGGTCGCCGTCTTCCCGGGCGGCTTCGGCACCCAGGACGAGCTCTTCGAGGCGCTGACGCTGATCCAGACGGGCAAGTCGCACCTGATCCCGATCGTGCTGATCGAGCATGACGGCGGCGACTACTGGAAGAGCTGGGAAGAGGGCTGCGTGCTGCCGCTTGCGCGCCGACGGCTCATCTCGCCCGAGGACCGCGCGCTCTACACGATCCACACCGATCCGGTCGCGGCCGTCGCGGAGGTCGCGAACTTCTACCGACGCTTCCACTCGATGCGCTTCGTTGGCAAGGAGCTCGTGATCCGACTGCTCACCTCGGTCGACGACGCGGAGCTCGCGCGGCTCGAGCGCGACTTCAAGAGCGACCTCTGCGTGGAAGGCACCTTCCGCGCGGTGGGCGCGTTCGACGAGGAAGAGGAGCATCGGTCGCTGCCGCGCATCGCGTTCCGCTTCAATCGCCGCGCGTGGAGCCGCCTGCGCGCGATGATCGACACGATCAACGGCATGCCGCCGAGAGCGCACGCGTGACGACGCGCGCGCGCGGGCTTCCGTTCGCCCTCGCGACCATCGCGGCCGGCGCGGCGGCGATCTCGTCGACGCTGCTCTCGGCATCGTGCCGGCCCGCGAAGGACGCGGCGACCCGCGCCGCCACGCGCGACGAGCGCGGCGCGGCGCGGTCAAGCGCGCAGACCGGCCTCGAGCTCCTGCGCTGGTTCGTGCCGAACGATCCGAAGCGACGCAAGGAGGGAATCGACCGCATCGTCGCCGAAGGCCTCGCCACCCGCGTCGCGTCCGACCTCGACTCCAACGGCTTCACGCTGCTTCGCGCCGACGCAGCGCGCCTCGGCGCGGCGCTCGCCGCCCTCGGCGACTCCGCCTCCGCGCGCAGCACGCTGCTCGGACAACCGAACGCATGGGTCGATCTCGCCTCCGCGCAGCTTGCGCGCGGCACGGCCTACTTCGACGCCGGCCGCCCCGCCACGAGCGACGAGGTCATCCTGCGCCTCGGTCTCCGCGGCTGGTGCTTCCCCACCGTCGACGCCGCGCGCGCGCGGGTCGAGCTGCGGCTCTCCGAAGACGCGGCGCGCGTCGCGATCGTGACCATCGATCCATCGACCGTCCGCGTCCGCAGCAACGACATCAAGAGCGGCCGCGCGGCGCTCGAACTCGGCCCAGAGGACGCGCTCATCGTCCTCGAGACGCCAGTGATCCCCCCGGAGTCCGCGGCCGGCGACGGCCCGGCCACGGCGCTTCCACCGAGCGTTGCCGCGATTCTGCTCGACGGACGCCCCTTTCCAGATCGGGCGAGCGTTCTCGTGATCCTCCCGTCCCTCGCGGATATCCTCCCACCTCCGCAACCCGCCGCGGCTCCAACGCCCGCTCCGACGGCACCCGCGACGCCCGAGACAGGACCGAGCGATCATGCCCCCTAACACCCCGTCTCCGCGAACCACCGACGAGCCGCGACCGTCGGGTCGTGACATCGAGCCGATGGTGGGCCGCGTCCGTCGCCGCCGCCGCGCCGCGAGCGTGCTGCCGACGCTCCTCACCCTCGGAAACGCGATCTGCGGGTTCGCCGCCATCCACTACGCGGCGAAGCCGATCGCGGACACCGCGTTCGGCTGGTCGACCCTCACCGTCGCGGGCGTGCTCGTCTTCCTCGGGATGTTCTTCGACGCGATCGACGGCTCGGTCGCGCGCCTGACCCGCTCGACCTCCGACATCGGCGCGCAGCTCGACAGCCTCGCCGATGTCATCACCTTCGGCGTGGCGCCCGCGTTCATGACGCTGCGCCTCATCAGCCACTACTACGGCCCCGCGGGCGACCTCACCATCCTCGGCCCGGCCGACAGCGCCTACGCGAAGATCCTGTGGGCCATCGCCGCGTTCTACATGTGCTGCACGGCGCTGCGGCTCGCGCGCTTCAACGCCGAGGTGCGCAGCGCGAAGGAAGAGGACCACCTCTACTTCAAGGGCCTGCCGTCTCCCGGCGCCGGCGGCACCGTCGCGAGCCTCATCGTGCTGCACCAGCATCTGCTGCACGAGACGCCCGGCATCGAGGAAGGCCTCGCGTTCGCCCGCGCCGCCGCGCTCGGCATTCCGTTCGTCACCGTCATCGTCGCGATCGCGATGATCTCGAACATCCGCTACCACCACTTCGCGAACCGCGTGCTGCGCGCGCGCCGCGGCTTCCACAGCCTGCTGCGCATCGTGCTCCCCGTGATCATCGCCATCTGGTGGCCCGTGCAGGCGCTCGCCGCCGGGTTCGTGATCTATGCGCTCTCCGGCCCCGTGATGTCGACCTTCCGGCGCAACGCCGACGCGCCTCCGCGGCGCAGCTGAGTTCCACGATGACGACCGCACCTTCCGCATCGACACCTTCGCAGCACTCGCGCGTTCCCGACGAGCGAGGCCGTTTCGGCGCGTTCGGCGGGCGCTATGTGCCCGAGACGCTCATGGCCGCGCTCGAGGAACTCAACGCGGCGTACCGCGACGCGCGCGCCGATGCGTCGGTCCTCCTCGAGCTCGACCGCCTGCTGCGCGAGTTCGTCGGGCGTCCGACGCAGCTGACGCCGGCGCCGCGGCTCTCCGCGCACGCGGGCGGCGCCGCGATCTGGCTCAAGCGCGAGGACCTCGCGCACACGGGCGCCCACAAGATCAACAACGCGCTCGGCCAGGCGCTTCTCGCGAAGCGCATGGGGAAGAAGCGCATCATCGCCGAGACCGGCGCCGGCCAGCACGGCGTCGCCACCGCGACCGCGTGCGCACGCTTCGGGCTCGAGTGCTGCGTCTACATGGGGAGCGAGGATGTGCGGCGCCAGAAGCTCAATGTCTTCCGCATGCGGCTGATGGGCGCGAAGGTGATCGAGGTCGAGTCGGGCTCGAAGACGCTCAAGGACGCGACCAACGAGGC
>CAIXEV010000244.1 GCA_903918555.1 uncultured bacterium
CCTGCCGTCGGATGGATGAGTTGATTGGTCTTGCCGGTGAAGGTGCCGGCGGGGAACGTGGCGCCGAGCGGAATCACTGCGTTCAGCGGCAGGTCCTCGAATCCGTTCTCGCAGTCCGGAATGCCGTCGATCCAGAACTCCTGCCCGCCGATCACGAGCTTGTCGACGGTTCCGATGAAGCGCACCGTCCCGCAGTCGTTTCCGGAGCCTCCCGACAGGACATCGATCGTGCAGCCTCCGATGACGGCGCCGTCGATGTCGCTCATGTTGTCGAAGTTGCGGAAGTCGCCGTTCACGGCGATGTTGATGTTTCCGCCATATTCACCGAAGCGCAGGCGCAGGTCGGACTGCGCGCCGACGGATCCGATGAAGTCGAGGCGGACATTGATGTTGTTGAGCACGAGACGGTGTCCGACATTGCAGCCGGGGACCATCGAGAGCACTTCGGCGGCGCCGGTGCAAGTCCAGGTCCCGCCCGCCCACTGGAAGCACTCGAGTTCGGCTGCGACGCCATCCGATGCAGTCGTGTCGCCCACGACCCACGAGGCGCCGATTGGCTTGTCTTCCCAGGACGGTGCCTGGGCGAGCGCGGCGGGTGCGGAGAGGAGAGCGGCCGCGACGGGCGCGATGGCGAGGAAAGTGTCGGTTCGGAACTTCATGGCTGGTACTCGGAGGATTGGGTCCTGGGGTTTCTCTGCTGGCTGGCCTCGTTCGCCGCTACGCGCGGATCTGTCGCGAGCGCCATCCAGATGAGTTCCGCGCGGGATTGCATGATCTCTCCGCAGCCATTCAGGGATTCCGTAGATTCGGCATTCGGACGCGCGGCAGGGCAACCGAGGGCTACGCGTTCGTCCAGCCCGTCGGCTTCACGGCGAGCGTGAACGAGCCGTCCGACATCAGGTCGACGAGGCCGTAGCACGGGTCGCAATAGGTCTTCGACGCCTTCCACCAGCCGCCGCTGATGGCGCCGCTGCAGGCGTAGGTGACGCCGTCGGCCTCGCAGCGGTCGACGAGATGCATGTGACCCGAGAGCACGAGCTTCACGCGGCCGTTCGTGCGGAAGAGTGCGTGCACGGCGTTCGAATCGAGATGGAGAAGACCGCCGTCGATCTCCGACTTCTCTCCGCGCGCGTTCCCCTTGCCGCGCATCATGGCGGTGACGGAGACGATGGGAATGTGCGAGACGACGACGGTGGGCAGCGTGTTCTTCGCGAGGTCGGCCTCGAGCCACGCAAGCTGCTCGGGATTCAGGCGCGCGGTGTAGCCGCACTCGTCGTTCGGATCGGGCTCGACCGAGGAAAGCACGATGAAGTGCCAACCGTTCCGGTCGAAGCTGCGCCAGCGGGCGGCGAGCTTGAGCTCGGCGAGCGCGCGGGCGTAGCCGAAGTCGGGTTCGTCGCCCGTGAGCTCCGCCTTCGAGCGGCACCAACCGAGGATGTCGTGGTTGCCGAGGCAGTGCTCGACGGGGACGGTGCAGTGATCGGCGAAGAGCTTGTGGAAGAGCGCCCACTCGCGTCGACCTGCGCGCGCTTCGTCTCGAAGGAGTCCATGATCAGGTCGCCGCCCGTCAGGATCATCTCGATGCCGTCGGCTTGCGCTGCCTCGAAGGCTTTCTTCATCCCGGCCGCGCTGTCGCGGTCGGGCGTGATGTGGGTGTCTGTGAAGTGGGCGAAGCGGAGCGCGCGATTGACGCTGCGCGGGGCAGCTTCCGCCGCATGCGCACCGCGGACAGGGACTCCCATCGCGGCGCCGAGGGCGGCAAGTCCCGAGAGGGCCGTGAACGAGCGACGGTCGAGATTCTGCATCCGCGCAGCCTACATCGCACGGGACGGGATCGCCGCCCTCAGGCCC
>CAIXEV010000245.1 GCA_903918555.1 uncultured bacterium
GCGCCGTGTAGAAGTGCGTCACGCGGTGGCGCGCGACCATCTCCCAGAAGCGGTCGTCGCCCGGGAAGTTGGGTGCGCCCTCGTACATGAGCGTGGGCACGCGGTTGGGCATGATGCCGTACACGATGTACGAGTGGCCGGTGACCCAGCCGATGTCGGCGGTGCACCAGTAGATGTGCCCCGCGCCCGCGCGCAGGTTGAAGGTCTGTTGCGCGGTGTACGCGGTGTAGACCATGTAGCCGCCGATGGTGTGGCGGATGCCCTTGGGCTTTCCCGTGGAGCCCGACGTGTAGAGGAGGAAGAGGAGGTCCTCGGAATCCATCGGCTCGCACGGGCACTCAGCGCTCTGCGCACCGACGAGCTCGTGCCACGCGTGGTCGCGGCCCGCGGTCCAGTGAATCGCGTTCTTCGTGCGATGCAGCACGACGCAATGCTCGACCGTGTGGTTCTGCGCGGCGAGGAGCGCGATCGCCTCGTCGACATTGTTCTTGAGCGGCACGACCTGCCCGCGGCGCCACGCGCCGTCGCAGGTGATGATCACGCGCGACGAGGCGTCGAGCATGCGGTCGACGATCGAAGGCGCGGGGAAACCGCCGAAGATCACGCTGTGCGCCGCGCCGATTCGTGCGCACGCAAGCATCGCGATCGCAAGCTCGGGCACCATGCCCATGTAGAGCGTGACGACCTCGCCCTTCTTCACGCCAAGCGACTTCAGCGCGTTCGCGCAGCGCGAGACTTCCTCGAGGATCTCGCCGTACGAGAGATGCTTGACCTCGGGTGTCCCGTTCGCAAGCTTCGGCTCGCCCTCCCAGATGATCCCGATCTCGTGGCCATGCCCGTCGAGCACATGCCGGTCGAGCGCGTTGTGGCAGATGTTGGTCTTGGCGCCCACGAACCACTTCGCGTCGGGGCAGTTCCACTCGAGAATGCGCGTCCACGGCGTGAACCACTCGAAGTCGCCCGCGACCTCGCCCCAGAACCCCTCCGGGTCTGCGATCGACCGCGCGTGCCGCGCGCGGTACTCGTCCATCGAGGCGCACCACGCGCCGCCGAGCCCAGCGGCCTGCGCCGCGCTCGGCGCAAAGATGCGGTCTTCCTTCAGGAGCGATTCGACATTGGAGTTCGCGTTCGAAGCAGTGGTCGGGTCGGCCATGCGGGGAATGTACGCGAGGGGCGCTGCCTTGCCGCCCGGCATGGCAGACGGCCCCCGAGCCCGCCGCTCAGTTGCACGGCCCCCAGCGGCTCAGCAGGCGCGCGAGGTCGGGCGCGCCGACGAAGCCGTTGCCGTCGAAGTCGGGGTTCACGACCGGCGAGCCAGCCGTGCCCCAGAACGAAAGCAAGAGCGCGAGGTCGGGCGCCGACACCACGCCGTCGCGGCTCAGGTCCTCGAGGCACTGGCATGCGTCAGGCGTTCCGTCGGCATTGACATCGACCAAGGTGCCGTTCGCGATCTCGATCGCGTCGGGCACGCCGCTCGCGTTGCAGTCCTTCGTTCGGTCAAGCACGAAGAGACGCCCCGCGTACGCAGCGACGCCCACCTGGGCCGCAGGACTCGCGGTCACCACGCTCGCCGCGCTGCACGCAACGCGCGTACCGACGAGTTGCAGGCTCGGCGAGATGTTCGGCGCAAGCATGCCGCTCAGCGTCGTGCCGCCGAGGTAGATGAACGCTCCGCCGCGCGGCTGACCCGACGCCACGAGCCCCGGCGCGCCAACCACGACGGCGGTGCCATCGGTGGCGACGGAGAAGCCGAACTGCGCGTTCGTCGACGCGGCCGGCGGCAGGTAGGTCGCGGCGAGCGTGGCCGACTTCGCGGAGAGCTGGTAGCGGAACGCAGCGCCCGAGGATGTGCCCAAGACACCGGCCTGCGACGCGCCGACCACCAGCGTGTCGCCCGCGAGCGCGACCGACTGGCCGAAGCTCGCGTTCGCGGCCTGCGCCGTCGGCAGTGGGCAATCGATCTTGCGGAAGAAGGCGTAGGCGCCGCCCGTGTTGCGGTAGACCCACACGCAGCCCGCGTTCACGGCCGCGTCGTCGTCGCCGGGCGCCGAGATCGCAAGCCACGGCCCGCTCATCGCGACCGCGAACCCGAAGCGATCGCCCGGATCGGGAAACGCCGCGGTCAGCGCCGCGCCCTGCGTCCACTGCGTGCCCGAGCGGTTGTAGAGCCGCACGCGGCCCGCGAACGCGCCGACGGTCTCCGGACTCGCGGGCGCGCCGATCGCGATGACATCCTCGGTGCAGGCGACCGCCGCGCCGAAGTCGGAGTTCGCCGCGAGGGTGGCGTCACCAATCTCGCCCGCCACCGACCACGCGCCGCCGTCGAGCCGCAGGATGAAGGCCTTGCCTGCGGTGCCGCGCAGCGGTGCGCCGGCGATGCCGACGGCGCCTCTCGCGGCGAGCGCCGTGCCGATCTCGTCACCGATTGCGGCGGTTGGGAAGACAAGCTTCTGCGCCTGCTGCCAACCTGTCGTCGTGCGGGTGAACGCGTAGATCGAGCCGCCGTTCAGCGCGATGGTGTCGCTGCCGCGTGCGCCGACGAGCATCGTGTTTCCGTCGACGGCCAGGCCGTAGCCTGCGGCGTCGTACGGCTGCGCGTCGTTGGCCGCGACGCTCTGGTCAGGCAGCACCTGAACCTGCGCGTGGGCGAGGCCAGCGATCGTCGCAGCGAGCGCGATGCAGCCAGTGA
>CAIXEV010000246.1 GCA_903918555.1 uncultured bacterium
ACGGGGTCGCCGCCGATGCCGACGCAGGTCGACTGGCCGATGCCGCGCTGCGAGGTCTGCCACACGGCCTCGTAGGTGAGCGTGCCCGAGCGGCTCACGATGCCGACGGCCTTGCCGGTCTTCGCGTCGAGGCGGTGCGTGTGGATGTAGCCCGGCATGATGCCGATCTTGCAGCCGCCTTCGAACTTCGCGGTCGGGCCTTCACCCGAGATGCGGCGGGCTGGCGTGATGATGCCCGGGCAGTTCGGCCCGATGAGCGTCGACTTCGGATACGCCTTCAGCGCTTCCTTGACGCGCACCATGTCGAGGACGGGGACGCCCTCGGTGATCGCGCAGATGACGCGGATGCCGGCGTCGGCCGCCTCCATGATCGCGTCGGCCGCGCCAGCGGGCGGCACGAAGATCATCGTCGCGTCGGCGCCGGTCGCGTCGACCGCCTGACGGACCGTGTCGAAGATCGGAAGCCCGTTCGGGTCCTTCTGTCCGCCCTTGCCGGGCGTGACGCCGCCGACCATCTTGGTGCCGTATTCAAAGCAACCCTTGGTGTGCGAGGCGCCCGCGCTGCCGGTGATGCCCTGGCAGATGACTTTGGTGTTTCCGTCGACGAGAATGGCCATAGGGGGCGAGAGGATACACGGTCGCGGCGGAGGGCGGTTTCCGAAACGCTCGGTCGGCGGCGGCGTTTGATGGAAGATCCACCAGTAAGTGGTGGAAAATCCACCAGATGATGGTGGATTTCTAGGTACATGCCGATAGAGTCTCCGGCATGCACGGCCGGAACGCCCAGGAATCGATTGAGATCGCGCTCGGCGACACGCCGGTCGTGCTCGTTCAGGGGGCGCGGCAGGTGGGGAAGACCACGCTCGTGCAGGCGCTTTCGGCGGATGTGAAGCCGCCGCGCCGGGTGCTCACGCTCGATGACGGCGCGGTGCTCTCGGCGGCGCAGCGCGACCCGGAGGGCTTCGTCGCGGCGTTGACGGGCCCCAGCGCCATCGACGAGGTGCAGCGTGCGCCCGAGCTCTTCCGCGCGATCAAGGCGTCGGTCGACCGCGACCGCACGCCTGGGCGGTTTCTGCTCACAGGCTCCGCCAATGTCATGCTGCTCCCGAAGCTGTCCGAGTCGCTCGCGGGGCGGGTTGAGCTGATCCCGTTGTGGCCGCTCTCGCAAGGCGAGTTCGAGGGAGTGCGCGAGCGCTTCATCGATCGGCTGTTCGAGCGCGAGACGCCTGATTGGAAGGGGCCTGGAAAGCGGGCGCGGCCGGTCGTGGAGCGCATGCTGCGCGGTGGCTTTCCCGAGGCTTCGTCGCGCGCCGACGCGGTTCGGCGCGACGCGTGGTTCTCGGCGTACGCGGAGACCACGCTGCGCCGCGAAGTGCGCGAACTGTCGGGCGCGGAAGGACTGGCTGAGTTGCCTCGGTTGCTCGCGGCGCTGGCCGCGCGCGCGGGCGGGCTCCTCAATGTCGCCGATGTCTCCCGCGCGCTCGGCATGCCGCAATCGACGACGCGTCGCTACATCGCGCTCCTGGAGGCGACCTTTCTCGCCGTCATGGTCCCCGCGTGGTCGACCAACCGCTCGTCTCGGCTCGCGAAGAGCGCGAAGGTGCTCGTCGCCGACAGCGGACTCGCCTGCCATCTCGTGGGCGCGAACGCGGATCGGCTGGCGGAGGACGGTCCCGCGCGCGGCGCCATGCTCGAGAACTTCCTCGCCATGGAGATCATCAAGCAGCGCGGATGGAGCCAGACGAAGCCCGCGATCCATCACTTCCGTTCGGCGGCGGGCGCGGAGGTCGATCTCGTGCTCGAGGACCGCGTGGGCCGCGTGGTCGGAATCGAGTTCAAGTCGGCCCGGTCGGTCGGTGCCGATGCGTTCCGCGGCCTTCGTGCGCTGCGCGAACTTGCGGGGAAGAACTTCGTCCGCGGCGTCGTGCTGCACGACGGGGTCGAGACGGTGCGGTTCGATCCGACGCTCATGGCGGCGCCGCACTCCGCCGTTTGGTCGGGCGATTGACGGCGCGGAAGCCGCTCGCCGACTCCGCTACACTCGCGCGCCTTATGGCCGCCACCGCCAACCCGAAGAAGACGAGTTCGAAGTCGCGCAAGACCGCCGCCGCGAAGACGGCGAAGAAGCCCCTCACCTACGCCGCCGCGGGCGTCGACATCGACGCGGGCGACGAGGTCGTCGACCGCATCAAGCCGATCGTGCGGCGCACCTATTCGCCGCGCGTCCTCGGCCTGCACGGCGCGTTCGCGGGCATGTTCAAGCTGAACGGCGGCAAGAAGAAGTACAAGGACCCTGTCCTCGTCGCTTGCACCGACGGCGTCGGCACGAAGGTCAAGCTCGCGGCCGAGTTCAAGATCTACGACTCGGTCGGCATCGACTGCGTGGCGATGAATGTCAACGACCTCCTCGTCCAGGGCGCCGAGCCGCTCTTCTTCCTCGACTACCTCGGCCTGTCGAAGCTCGACCCCGCGAACACCACCGCGATGATCGCGGGCGTGGCGAAGGGCTGCGAGATCGCGGGCTGCGCGCTCATCGGCGGCGAATGCGCCGAGATGCCCGACATCTACGCGCCCGGCGACTTCGATGTCGCGGGATTCTGCGTCGGCGTCGTCGAGCACGCGCGGCTCAAGAAGCAGCCGAAGCCGAAGGCTGGCGACATCGTGATCGCGCTGCCCTCGAGCGGCGTCCACTCGAACGGCTACACGCTTGTCCGCCGCATCGTGAAGGACGCGAAGCTTTCGTACACGAAGACCTACGCCGAACTCGGCGGCAAGCGGCTGATCGATGTGCTCCTCGAGCCGACGCGCATCTACGCGAAGGCGATCGTCGGGCTGATCGACGCGCTCGGCAGCGAGCAGGCGATCTCGGGCATGGCGCACATCACGGGTGGCGGGCTTCCGGGCAATGTCTGCCGCGCGCTTGGGACCGATGTCGACGCGCTCATCAGCGCGAAGGCGTGGGAAGCGCCCGCGATCTTCCCGTTCCTCCAGAAGCACGGCGGCGTCGAGACGAACGAGATGTTCCGCGTCTTCAACATGGGCGTCGGCTACACGATCATCGTGCGTCCGAAGTCGGCCGAGCGCGTGATGAAGATCCTGCGCAAGCTCGGCGAGAAGCCGTTCCCCATCGGCGTGATCGCGAAGGGCAAGGGCGACGCAAGAGTGGTGGTTTGAGTGGCTGCCGCTGCCGCCTTTGCGATACGGGAGCAAAAGCCAGCAAGTCGCGATCGATGAAGTCTTGGGTGCCAGCAGACTTCAGTCTGCTGAACGGATGATGTCAGCCGTCGACTCCGGTTGTTGTTCGTGCGATACGAAAACCCTGGGTGCCAGCAGACTTCAGTCTGCTGAACGGATGATGTCAGCCGTCGACTCCCACATCCCGCGTTCAGCAGACTTCAGTCTGCTCGCGCTCGAGCGTTTCGCGGCATCGCGCGGAGCTGCCGCAGCGGCAAGCGTTCAAGGCAGCGGCGGCTCGCCCGTCGTGCCGCCCTTGCCGTCTGCGCCGCGGTCCTCGTAGTGCGACACCGTGCCGTCGATCTTGTAGAAGGTCCACCGGCCGACGCGCACATTGTGCTTGTACATGCCCTCGCGCTCAAGCTCGCCGCTCTCGTAGTACGCGCGGCCGATGCCATTGCGCGCCCACTTGCCGTTGGAGCTCTTGCGCATCTCGTAGGAGTACTTGACCTTGCCGCTCGGCCAGTTCTCCTTGCTCATCTTCACATCGTCCTTCGCCGCAGCCTTCGGAGCTTCGGTGGCGGGAGCGGGGGCGGAAGCGGGGGCAGAAGCGGGGGCAGAAGCGGGAGAAGAAGCCGGCGCCGGCGCACTCTTCCCACCATCGCAGCCGGCGATCGCGATCGCGATCGCGCACGCCGCAACGGCACAGCACAGCGAGGCGACGCGGAAGGGAGACCGCTTGAGAAACTCGGACGCTGGATCGTTGGTCATGGCGCTCTTTCCGTGGACACTCGTCCGCGCAGCATACGCGAGGGCTGCGTGAACCCGTACGATTCCTCGATGCTCGCCTCGCCGCGGCAACGCCTTGGATGCCTTCTCGGACAGCGCGCGCACCGCGCGTTGGCCGTGCTGCTTGTCGCGCTCGGCGCAGTCCACGCGCCCGCCGCGGCCGCCATCCGCGTCCTCGTCGAGCGACCGCATGCGGTCGACGGAGCGCCGTTCCTGGTGCCCGTGCGGATCGAGGGTTCGGAGCGCGGCACGGTTGCGCTGCGCGCGACGACCGCCGGCGGCGCTGGAATCGCATGCGAAGGCCGCCTGCTGTGGCCCGTGCGGCCCGACCTCGATGCCGTCGACGGCGCGCGGTGGGCCGCCGCATCGAATGAACTTCGCCTCGTCGCCGACCGCCCCGCGAACGCGACCGACGCCTATC
>CAIXEV010000247.1 GCA_903918555.1 uncultured bacterium
CGATCTAACGCGTTCGGCGCCGATGCGGGCGCGCTCCGCCTGCACATCTCCGCGGCCGACCATGCCAAGCTCGCGCCGAAGGCCGGCCTCCGCTACGAGGTGAGCGCGCGCAGCGCGATCAAGTCGGACTTCGTCAGCTTCGAGATCGCCGCGCTCAGCGGCGACCACCAGGTCGCGCGCGAACGCGTGCGCGTGTCGGTGCGCCTCGTCCGCGAGGTCTGCGTGGCGACCGACGCCGCGCGCCGCGGCCGCCCGCTCACCGGCGAGGCGTTCACCATCGAGACGCGCGAGGTCGCGCCCTCGGTCGCCGAACGCGCGGCCGCGCCGAGCGCGCTCGCGAACACCTCGCTCGCGCGCAGCCTCGACACGGGCGTCGTCATCGCGGGAGACGACCTCGTGAAAGGCATCGCGATCCGCCGCAACGACCGCGTGATCGTGCGCCGCGAGCTCGGGCTCGTCGCCATCGAGCTCGAGGCGGTCGCGCAGCAGGACGGAAGGCTCGGAGACCGGATCCTGCTTCAGCGCGCCGGTTCGCCGCGCGATCGGAACGCACGCAGCAAGCCCGCCGACGACGGCGCCACCTTCACCGCCGAGGTCATCGGCAACGGCCGCGCGGTCATCCGCTGAGACGACTCACCGCCGGCGCTCGCGCCGGTTTCTGGAGAACACGCCATGCACGCCTCGATCCTCATCGCCCTCTGCCTCGCCGCCCAGTCCGGCAGCCCGCGGCAGGCCACGCCGCCCGCATCGGCACCGCTGCCGGCGCCCACGCCCGCCGGTGCAGACGCGCCGAAGGTGCTGCGCGGCGACGAGGCGCCCGCCACGCGTCCGACCCGCTCGGTGACCGCCGCTGCGCTCGACTCGCAGCAGTCGGCGGCGCGTCCGCTCCGCGAGACGAGCGCCACCGACCTCGGCAGCCTCTTCGCGGTGAAGGACCCCGAGCCGCGCACCTTCGCGGTGCACGACCTCGTGACGATCGTCGTGAGCGAGCAGAGCAAGTCGAAGAGCACGGCCGACGCGAAGGCCGACAAGAACTGGGAGACCTCGGCCGCGGTCGACGCGTGGATCTCGATGGACCCAACCTCGTTCGGCGAAGGCTTCTTCACGCCGCTCACCGCGAGCGAACTGCCGTCCTTCGGCGTCGGCGGCGACAAGACCTTCAAGGGCAAGGGCAGCTACAACCGCGCCGACGACTTCTCCGCGCGCGTGACCGCCGAGGTCGTCGAGCTGCGTCCGAACGGACTGCTCGTCCTCGAGGCGCGCCGCGAGATCACCAACGACGGCGAGACGCAGGTCATCGTGCTGTCGGGCGTCTGCCGTCCCGAGGATGTCGACACGAGCAACCAGGTCCAGTCGCAGCGCATCGCCGACGCGATCATCAAGAAGACCACGACCGGCCAGCTGCGCGACACCACCGAGAAGGGCATCGTGGCCAGGATCATCGACACGATCTTCGCGTTCTGAGCGGTGCGCGCCGGAACAGCGCCTCCGCGAGCGAAAGTCCCCTACGAAGGCGCGCGCTCGTCCGCGCCGGCCTCGCCGCCCTTGCGGGCGAGCGCGAGCCTGCGGTTGTGGCGCACCAGCACGATGATCGACACGATGCCGAACGGCGCCATCACCGCGATCTCCGCGGCGCGGTGCACGAGTTCGGCGACGATCGCCTGCGAGGTCGAGACGGGTTCATGCGAGATCATCGGCGCCAGAAGCCCGATGACCCATTCGCGGATGCCGAGGCCGTTCGACACGATGGGCAGCAGCGTCGCGATCACGCTCACGCTCGCGAGCACGATCGCGGTCTCGAGGTCGATGGGCGCGCCGACCAGCCGGAACACCGCCCAGTAGCGCAGCGTCCACAGCGCAAGCTCGAGCTGCCGCACGAGCAGCGCCTGCGAGAGCGAGCGCGTCTTCGGCCAGAACATCGCCAGCGCGAGCACCGACGGAACGACCAGCGCCCATTCGCCCTCGATCTCGTGGCCGCCGACGGTGAAGCCGCGCGCCTTGAGCGCGCGCAACGCGACGAGCGACAGAAGGAAGAGCGACGCGACCGTGCCCGAGAGCGCGATCGCCTCGAGGATCGTGCGCAGCGTGTGCGCGGCGCGGATCCCGTGGCGCACGCGGTGGTACGCGACGCGGCCGACGAAGCCCGGCTTGAGCGGCAGGTAGTTGGCGAAGGCGCTCGCCGCGATGAGCGCCTGCATCTCCCAGAAAGGCACGGTGCCGAAGCGCCGCATCAGGATGTGGAAGAGCAGCGCGCTGAGCACGGCGCCGATGGCGACCGACGCCAGCACCAGCGCGACCGCGCCCGGCGGCGGATCGCGCAGCGCCTCGAGCGCCTTGGCGAACTCGGCCTGCTCGCCCATCGCGAAGCGAATCGCCGCCGCGAAGAAGCCGAGGCCGACGACGAGGCCGATCACCCGCAGCGCGGTTCGGCGGCGCTCCTGGTCTTGGAGGATTGGGATTCTCATGGCAGGCCGCCGCGGGGGCGCTGCGCACAGACTACTGCAGGTTGAGCTCGCGACGGCGCTCATCCTGGACATCGAGGAGCGACGAGCGGTAGACCTTGGCGAAGCTGGCGAGCCGTTCGTCGCTCGACTTGAGCGCGGCCTCGAGCACGGGATCATCGGGCCGGAGCGCGCGCACGCAGATCCACGCGAGGCGCGGGAGGAAGGACTCGTCCTCGCTCAGCGCCGCCATGAGCGGCTCGAGCTCGGGAACGGGCGCCTTGAGCGCCGCGACTTCCGCCTCCTGCGCGGCCAGCGCCGCGACGCTCGCGGTCTCCGCGCGCTCGACCACGGGCGCGTGCGGGGCGGCGAACGCCAGCCACGCGCGGGCCTCGGGCCAGAGCCGTCGGGCCGCATCGGCAAGGGCCGGGCCGGAGCCCGCAAGCGCCTCGCGGATCGCCGGATCCGCGGTCGCGCCCTCGCGCACGGTGCGTCGGTGCGCGTGCGCGAGCAGCGCGATCGTCTCGGGATCGGGAACCTTCGTCACATCGGCGAGCTCCGCCAGCTTCGCGCGGACCCAGTCGGCGGTGAGCCGCGCGCCGCCGACATGCGTCGGGCTCGACGCCACCTCGACTCCGAGCGGCCCGGGCTCGAGCCCGCGCTCGGTGGTGCGCCAGTTGAGGATGCCGTGCACCGACAGGAACGCGCCCGCGATCGGATCATCGCGCAGGGTCAAGCTCGCATCGGTCAGCGACACATCGACGGGGATCTTCATCGTCTGCTTCGGACCGACAACCAGCTGGCGGTCGATGGCGACGATCGCGAACGGCGGCGTTCCGGGCATCTTGCCCGGCACATTCACCGCGGCGGTGATCGTCATCGTGTCGGCGAGCGGCCCCTCCGTGGCGATGGCGAGCGGCCATTCGCTGAGATTCGTCAGCTCGATCTCGAAGAGCAGCGGATCCCACGGGCGGAGATCCTTCTGCATCGGGGTGATGCGGAGGAGCATCCGGCGCGCGCCTTCGCGCATCAGCTCGAGGAAGGGCTTGGGCAGCGCTGCCGCGCTCTCGACCGACTCCGCGTTCTCGATCACCGGGACCTTGCTGCCGAGGAGCGCGTGGAGCTTGTCGCGGCACCACACGCCCATCGCCGTCTGCGGCGTGGCGCGCGCGATCTCGAGGTAGATGCGCGCCGCACCCTTGCGGTCGCCCGACTCCTCGAGCAGCACGCCGAGCCCGAGGCGCGCGCTGAGGTCGCGCGGCGCGATCGGCTCGAGCAGCGCCCGCGCCTTCTCGGGCTCGCCCTTGCGGAGGAGGATCCAGCCGTCGAAACGCGCACGCGCGTCGTCGGAGAGCGGCATGCGCAGCGAGGCTTCGTCGACCCATGCGGCCGCCTTCGCCACATCGCCGCCAAGCCACAGCTGCACGACCGCCGCCTGGAGGCGCACGGAAGCCGCTTCTTCGGCCGCGCGGCTCTTCTCGGCCTCGGTGCGCTCGGGGCTGTTCACGGTCCGCTCGAGCGACTGGATCTGCGTGTCGTACGCGAAGGCGCAGTTCTCGATCGCGACCTTGGCGTCGGCGATGGCGCGGGCGCTCGAAAGCGCCGCGAAGGTCGCGGCCAGCTGCGGCGCGACAGGCATCTTGACCTGCGCGCGCTCCTCGACCGAGAGGATCGCGCCGCTGCGGTCGAGCTCCTCCATCAAGGATGCGTCGAGCATGCGCTGCCGCTTTGCGAGCAGCCGGAACGCGTCGTCGATGCGGTCCGCGCCCCACAGCGCGACGGCGAGATCGGTCAGCACGCCGTCGAACACCGGATCGGGGCGCTGCATCGACAGGACCTCCGCCTCGACATCGAGGATGTTCGCCGCGGCGCGGTACGCGCCCTGCTCGAGGCAGAGCTGCGCAAGGCCGAGCGCAGCGGGCGTGCGGATCGGGTTGGCGATCAGCGCGACGCGCATCGCCTCCGCGTCGTCGGCCGGCGAGGGCGCGCGCATGCGGAAGTAGCCGGCCGCCATCTCGGTCGCCTCGGGGAACGCCGAGTCGAGATCGACCGCGTGCAGGAGTTCACGCTCGAAGCCGGCGATGTCGCCGGTGCGGCGGCGGAGGACCGCCGCGTCGAAGGCGAGGCGTGCCGCGACGGGTTTGCCGAACCTCGCGATCGACTCGGGAGCGAGCAGCCGGTCGTAGATCGCGAGCCGCTCCTCGGCGGTCTGGCGCGTCGAGATGTTGTCGAGGATGCGCCGCAGGCGAATGACCTCGTTGCCTGGATCGAGCTCGTTCAGGCGACGCAACGCCTGCGACGCCAGCGCGACCGCCTTCGGGTCGCCGTCCTCCATCGTGGTGGCGAGGTCGAGCGCGATGCGCCAGATGTGCGGGTTGTCGGGTGCGAGCTCGGTCGCCGTCTTCAGGAGCGCCTCGGAGCTCTCGAGCATCCCGAGGTAGATCTGGTCGCGCTGCAGGAGGTTGCGCGCGCGCTGGGCGAACGACCGCGAGAGCCGTTCCTGCACGATGGCGCGCGCCTCGGCGCTTGGTGCTGGTGCGGCGGCCTGCGGCGCCGGTGCTGGTCCGGCCGCCTGCGGCGCCGGGGCAGCCACGGCGGGAGCGGCGGGAGCCCCGTCCTGGGAGGCCAGACCGCGGGGGGCGACCAGCAACAGGGTCGCCGCAAGCGAGAGGCCGGTGAGCAAGCCCGTGGACGGGCGCGCGATGAACCTCCCGCTCGGCGACGAGGCGGTCGGCGACGAGACGGTCGGAATGGGAAGGCAAGGCAGCGGGCGGAGAGAGGTCCGGCTCATCGGGGGTCTCAGTCGAGGGTCTCAGTCGGGGGTCTCAGTCGGGGGTCTCAGTCGGGGGTCTCAGTCGGGGAAGTGCTGTCGGGTACTTCCCAGTCGGGTAGGGCCCGGGCGTCGGAACGGACGGTCGGTTCCCGCAGGCGGCTCCCGACCCCTTTCCTCGACCCTTCATCGGCTCATTCGCCGCGCTGGATGGAGCGGGAAGCGGCAGAAGACGGTCCCTACGCTTCAAGGCTCCGTCTGTTCGCGTTCGTTGACATCCCGCCTTGGTTGGATTAGCGTCCAATCCCTTGTGACCTTCAAACTTGCGACCCTCGAACTTGGGGGTGCGCGCCGACCGACCTCACCCAGGATCTGGATCATGTCCTTCCGACCCCTCTTCGGTTCGCTCATCCTCGGCTCGGTCCTCGCATTCGGCGGTTCGACCGCGCTCGGGCAGGCGACCACCCTCGACCGAACCATCGTTGCCGCCACCGGCGCGCTGAACGATGGTCAGAAGTCCGCGGTCTCCGCCTTCGTCGGGAAGCACGCAGAGGCGATTCGGACGGGCACCGATGCCCGCTCGATCGAGGACGCCCGCGGAGCGCTCACGACCCCGGCCCGCGACCCGGCCGCCAGCCCGAACTTCCGCAAGGCCTACGCCGTCATCCTGATCACCGAGCTCTCGCCGGTCGTCAAGGGAAGCGACCTCCACCGCTCGCTCAACGCCATGCAGGCGCTGCGCTTCAGCCGCACCCCGGAGGCGCTCGATGTGATCATCGAGCGCACCGCGGTCGCCTCCGAGTCGAGCGCAGCGAAGCGCATCGCGGCCGCCAGCCTCGCCGGCGACGCGTTCGAGGATCTCGACGCAAGCAACGCGTACTACGAGACCGCAGCCCGTCGCCTCCGCGACGCCGCGGTGAGCGAGACCGACTGGCTCGCGCTCCAGCAGAAGCTCGCCGCGATTGGCGCCGCCGCCCGCCGTAAGGACCTGCCCGCCGACAACGCGCGCAATGTCCGCAAGGCGCAGGCCGAGGCCATCGCGTCGCTCGCCAAGGGCATGAAGGCGTCGGCGAAGGCCGATGCGCGCATGCAGGCGATCCAGCGCACGCTGGTCGGCCTCCGCAACGACCTTCTCGTGATGCAGTCGGCCGACCGTTCGGCGGTCTCGAAGGTCCTCGCGCCCGCGCTCTCGGATCTCGTCGCCTCCGCGGCCGCGCAATGGGACGCCGCCCACGCCGACGCGACCATGTCTGCGTCGTACGCGTCGGTGCTGAACAACTGCGAGGTGCTGCTGCGCCTGATCGACCGCGGCGAGCGCCCGCAGGCCTACGCGGGCACGAAGCCCGAAGGCGACGCGCGCGTCCTCGGCCCGACCTGGGACGCGAAGGACAAGGCGAAGTTCGAGGCCGAGGCGACCCGCTGGGCGGGCATCGTGTCGGCTGCGCCGTATCGGAATTGAGCGGGCGCGATTTGAGCGGGCGCGGCTGCGCAAGTTGCCTTCGGGCACCCACCGCTATCCTGCACGCGTGCGGCTCCTGATCCCCGTCATCGCGCTCGTCCTCGCTCTCGCGGCGGCCGTGTCGCTTGACCGCCCCCTGCCGCCGGCCGACTTCGTGCTCATCGACCGGAGCGATGTCTACACGCTCGATCCGCAGCGCATGAGCTACCAGCACGAGCTCCGCCGCGCGCGCGTCATCTACGAACCGCTTGTCAACCTGCGCGCGTCCGACTGCGTCATCGTGCCCGGCGTCGCGGAGCGCTGGGAAGTCTCGCCCGACGGCCGCACCTACACCTTCCACCTGCGCGCGGACGCCAAGTGGTCCAACGGCGACCCCGTGACGAGCGAGGACTTCCGCTACTCGTGGGGGCGCGCCATCCTCCCGGACAGCGCGGCCGACTACTCGGGGCTCTTCTTCGCGATCAAGGGCGCAAAGCCGTTCTTCGACGCGCGCAACGCGATGGTGAAGGAGTTCGCCGCGCAGCACGCGGGGCGCCCATCCGCCGCCGACGCCGAGGCGCTGTGGAAGCGCACCGCAGAGCTCTTCGACTCGACCGTCGGCCTGCACGCGCCCGATGCGCGCACGCTCGTCGTCACGCTCGACGCGCCGCTCGCCTACTTCCTCGACCTCTGCGCGTTCCCGTGCTTCTCGCCCGTCCATCCGCCGACCGTCGAGCAGTTCGTGTCGCTCGACCCCGCGACCGGCCGCATGATCCAGCGCCACGACTGGACCAAGCCCGGCCGCATCGTCGTGAACGGGGCGTATGTGCCCGTCGTCTGGCGCTACAAGCGCGACATGCGGCTCGAGCAGAACCCGCACTACTGGAACAAGGCCGCCGTCGTCGCGAAGTCGATCGAGTGCCGCACCGCCGAGAACCCGAACACGGGCGTGCTCAGCTTCCAGTCGGGCGCGGCCGACTGGCTCACCGATCTCGGGCCTGAATACAAGACCGAGATGCTCGCCGAGCGCCGCGCGTACCTCGAGCGGTTCAGGGCCGATCTCGACGCCGGCCTCGCGCGCGGCGAGCGTGTCGACGACATCGTGGCGCTGCTTCCGCCGCCGGGCGAAGGCGAACGCCGCGATGTGCGCGGCTTCGACGCCTTCGGCACCGACTTCTTCAGCTTCAACTGCCGCGAGACGCTGCCCGGCGAACGGTTCAATCCGTTCAACGACGCGCGCGTGCGCCGCGCGTTCGCGCTCGCCGTCGACAAGCAGACGCTCATCGACCGCGTCACGCGCCTCAAGGAGCGCGTGGCCACGACGCTGGTGCCGCCCGGCACGATCGACGGCTATCCGGTCATCGAAGGCCTCGGCTACGACCCCGCGCGCGCGCGCGCCGAACTCAAGGCCGCCGGCTGGGAAGACCGCGACGGCGACGGCATCATCGAGAACGCCGAAGGCGTGAAGTTCCCCACCGTCGACATCCTCTACTCGACCTCGAGCCCGCGCTACCAGAACCTCGCGCTCGCGATGCGCGACATGTGGAAGCGCGAGCTCCGCATCGCGGCCGAGTGCCGCGGCAAGGACTCGAAGCTCTACAAGGAGGACCTCAAGAAGGGGAACTTCATGATCGCGCGCGGCGGCTGGTACGGCGACTACGGCGACCCGACCACCTGGCTCGACCTGCAGCGCACCGGCAACGGCAACAACGACCGCGGCTACGAGAACCCCGACTTCGACCGCCGCATGACCGAGGCCGAGGCCGAGACCGACCCCGTGCGCCGCCTCGCGCGCCTGGCCGAGGTCGAGCGCTGGCTCTTCACCGAGGAGATGCCGCTCATGCCCATCTGCAATTACGTGACGGTGTACATGTACGACCCGTCGCGGCTCGGCGGCATCGCGGAGCACCCGCGGCTCGAGCAGGACCTGTCGATCCTCGAGCGCCGCGAGGGCGTGCTGCCCGCAGCCCCCACGCAGGAGTCGCTGCGGTGAGCGCGCAACCCGACAGCGTGGCGGGGCTGGTCGCGCGGCGCCTGCTGCAGCTGCCCCTGATCGTGCTCGCGGTGTACACCCTCACCTTCGTGCTCGCGTGGAGCGTGCCCGGCAACCCGCTGGAGAACCCCGAGGGGCGCCGCCCGCCCGCCGAG
>CAIXEV010000248.1 GCA_903918555.1 uncultured bacterium
ATGCTCGAGCAGCCACCACGCCTGCATCGGGTAGTAGCCGGCATCCATCGCGGGCGCGATCTCGGTGGCGAAGTTGAACTTGGCGCGCATCGCGACCCCGAGCGCCGCGATCGCGAGGGCGGTCGCCACGGCCCAGCCGGCGCCGACGCGCGTGCCGTCTCCAGAGGTCGAGCCATCGCGTGATCGGTCGGTTTCGTCTGGCATGCAGCCTCCGGCGAAGTGGTGAGAAGGGGGCGTTCGGAGGAGCGGGGCGGGGTGCGATGGCTCCGTCGCCGCCGCTCCATCGGACGGAGGCGAACGCGCGGCCGAGCCGGATGTTGCGGATTCGCGCCGGCCCATCTCGGCGCGGGTCGGGTGACACCCGCGTCGGCGCTACATTGGCCGAATGCGCGGAAGCGACCGGCAGGACTTGACCGAAGTGCTCGAACGCGCGTCGCAGGGGAGCGACGAGGCGCGCGCCGAGATCTGGCAGCGCACCTATGGCGAGCTGCACGCCATGGCGCGGTCGCTGCGCCGCGGTCGTTTCGCTGGTCCCGAGGCGCGCGTCCCCGGCGCCACCACCATCATCCACGAGGCGTTCATGAAGTGCGACGGCGGCGCCGAGCCGCCCGCGTGGGAGAACCGCGCCCACTTCTTCGGCTCGGTCGCCCGCGCGATGGGCCAGTTCCTCATCGACTGGCGCCGCACCGCCACGCGCCAGAAGCGCGGCGGCGACCGGCAGCCCGTCGCGCTCGGCGACGCCGCGGACCAGCTGCCGTCGTTCGAGCCGCTCGCCGACCCCGAGCGCGCGCTCGCCGAGTGGACCCCTCGCCTCGCGGCCGCCCTGGACGCGCTCGAGCGGGATGCGCCCCAGACCGCGCGCGTCGTATGGATGCGGTACATGCTCGGACTCTCGCTCGACCAGACCTCGGAGATCCTCGGGATCGCGCCCCGCACGGTGTCCAAGCACTGGAACCTCGGGCGCGCGTGGCTCCGCCGCGCGTTGGCCGACTGGGGCGAGGAATGAGCTCGCGCGAACAGATCCTCGCCGATCTCCTCGACCGCCTCGTCGAGGCGGGTGACGCCGAGAGGGAGTCGATCCTGGCCGAGGTGGCCGCGCGCGATCCGTCGCAGGCACGAGAACTCGGCGAGCTCCTCGCGGCGCTCCCCGACCCCGAGCGCCTTGGGCTTGATGCACCTCGGCCCGCCGTCGATGCCGCCGCGGATGCCGCCGCCGCCGCCGCCGACCGCTTCGCAGGCGAGCCCGACCTCGGCGAGATGCTCGGAGGCTGCGTCCTCGAGTCGGTCCTCGGCCGCGGTGGCGGCGGCACCGTCTTCGCCGCACGCCAGCTCGAGCCGCCGCGGCCGGTCGCGATCAAGGTCCTGCGCGTCGCCCGCACCCGCGCCCGCGACATCGACCGGTTCCGCCGCGAGGCCAACGCGCTCGCGCGCCTCGAGCACGCGGCCATCGCGCGCATCTACGCGTCCGGCATCGGTCGCGACGGCGACATCCCGCTGCCGTACATCGTGATGGAGCGCATCGCCGATGCCCGCGGCATCGTCGAGTGGGCGCGCGCGGCGGGGCGCACGCACGCCGCGACGGCGCTCGCCTTCGCGACGGTCTGCGACGGCATGCAGCAGGGCCACAACCGCGGCGTCATCCACCGCGACCTCAAGCCCTCGAACATCCTCGTCGACGGCGACGATCGCCCGCGCGTCATCGACTTCGGCGTCGCGCGGCTCGTGAGCGGAGACGACGACAGCGACCAGGAGACGGTGGCCGGCGCGCTGATCGGCACGCCTGCGTACATGGCGCCCGAGCAGTTCGAGCTCGCGGGCGCCGAGATCGACGCGCGCGTCGACATCCACGCGATCGGCCTGATCCTCTACGAGTCGCTTCTCGGCCGCCGCGCCTACGACATCACCCGCGAACGCGCGTTCGACGCGCGGCGCATCGTGCGCGAGACCGACCCGCCCGTGCCGCATCGCGTCGACTCGCACATTCCCGCCGATCTCTCCGCGATCGCGATGAAGGCGATGGCGAAGGACCGCGATCGACGCTACCCGAGCATGAGCGCGCTTGCGGAGGACCTCCGCGCGTTCGTCGACGGCCGCGCGGTCAGCGCGCGCGCCGAGACGCGCGCCGAGCGGCTGCTGCGGCTCGTGCGTCGCAATCCCGTCCCAAGCGCCGCGCTCGCCATCGCGATCGGCTCGCTCGCGGTCGCGGTCGCGCTGTCGTCGACCGCCCTCGCGGCGGCGAAGCGCCGCTCGGCCAGCGCGGAGATGGTGATCGCGATGGCCGCCGCAAGCGAGGGAAACCTGCGCGAGGCGACGGCCGCGCTCGATCGGATCGACACGCCGACCGAACCGATCCTTCGCGGGATGGTCGAGCGCATGCTCGACGACTCGGTGGCCGAACCGATCGCGCCCGCGATCGGCCATCTCATCGGCGGGGCGCTCTCGCCCGACGGCTCGCTCTGGGCGGCCGGCGGCGAGGGAGGCAACATCGTGGTCGCCGAAGTCGGTGGCCGCGAGCTCGGCCGCGCGAAGATGACGCGGGATGTGTGGGGCGTCGCGTTCTCGCCGGACGGAACCCGCCTGTTCGCGGGCGACTGGACGGGCGAGATCGTCGAGATCGACCTGCGCAGCGTGCCGCGCCCGCCGAGCGGCGCGTCCGCCGCGCTCGCCACGCGGAGGCTCGCGTCGGTCGGAAACCTCATCCGCGCGATGTTCGTCACGCCCGACGGCGCGCGGCTGCTCGTCCTCTCGTCGCCCGGGGTGCTCTCGACCGTCGAGATCGCCGACGGAACCGTGCGCTCGTCGGTCAGCGCCGCGCCGCAAGGCCAGGCGCGCTCGCTCGGGTGGGCGGGCGACGGCCGCGCGTTCGTGGTCGGCGGCTCCGGCGAACTCGCCGCGTTCGATCTCGTCGACGGAGCCGCGCCCGTCCTCGCCGACCTGCCGTGGCTGGCGGGGGTCCTGCCGGGCGCCCACTGCGTCGGGGTCTCGCGCGACGGTTCGACGCTCGTGGTCGGAAGCGCCGTGGGCGAGATCCGCGCGGTCGACGCGCGCACCGGCGCGCCGCGCTTCAGCGCGCGGGTCGGCCACGCGCCGTGGTCGTTCGACTTCTCGCCCGATGGTTCGCGGATCGCGATCGCCGAGCGCGGCGGCCGCGTGCACGAATTCTCGATCGCGGACGGCACCGAACTCGCGCGCCACGGCACGCTGTCGCCCGAACCGGCGTGGGTCGTGCGCTACGCGCCCGATCGAAGCATCGTCGCCGCGATCGGGCACCGCCTCGAGCGCTTCGCCGCGGACGCCCGCTGGGCGACGCGGCTCGACTCGTTTCCGAGTGGGCTGCCGCGCGC
>CAIXEV010000249.1 GCA_903918555.1 uncultured bacterium
CAGCGCATCCGCGCGGGATTCATCGTCTGATGTACGGGTTTCCCGCTCGACCTCGCGCCATTGCGGGGTAGACTCGCTCCGTCATGACGACCGCGGTCACTCGAACGGATGCCTCCATGGGAACCTTCACCAAGATCTCGTTGCTCTGCGCGGCCGCGCTCTCGGCCTCGATCGCCTTGCCGTCGTTCGCACAGTCGGCCCGCCCCGGCGTCGGCGCCATTCCGTACTTGTCTCCGCTTCCCGCCGGGACCACCTTCCGCGTGTGGGCGCCGAACGCGACGGCCGTGCGCGTCGCCGGCACCTTCAACAACTGGAGCGCCACCGCGAACCCGCTCGTGAGCGAGGGCAACGGCTACTGGTCCGTCGATGTGCCGTTTGCGTATCAGAACTCGCAGTACAAGTTCGTCATCACCGGCCCGTCGGGCACGATCTGGAAGAACGACGCGCGCGCACGCCGCGTGACGAACTCGGTCGGCAACTCCGTGATCTACAACACGGCCGGCTACAACTGGACGACCTCCGGCTACACCACGCCGAACTTCAACGACATGGTGATGTACGAGATGCACATCGGCACCTTCGGGCAGCACCCGACGCTGCCGGCGCCCATCACCAAGGCGCGCGAGAAGCTCGACTACCTGAAGGACCTCGGCGTCAACTGCATCGCGCTGATGCCGTTCGCGGAGTTCCCCGGCAACATCTCGTGGGGCTACAACCCCTCGCATCCGTATGCCTTCGAGAGCGCCTACGGAACTCCCGACGACCTCAAGGCCTTCGTCGACGCAGCCCACGCGCGCGGCATCGCCGTGCTCGGCGACATGGTCTACAACCACTTCGGGCCGAACGACCTCGAGCTGTGGCAGTACGACGGCTGGAGCCAGAACAACGGCGGCGGCATCTACTTCTACCAGGACTCCCGCGCCAGCACGCCGTGGGGGCCGCGCCCCGACTTCGGCCGCGGCGAGGTGCGCAGCTACATCCGCGACAACATGATGTGGTGGCTCGACGAGTTCCGTCTCGACGGTCACCGCGTCGACGGCACGAAGTTCATCCGCCTCGTCGACTTCACGGGCCCCGAGATTCCCGAGGGTTGGTCGCTGCTCCAGTGGCTCAACAACGAGGTGAACGCGTTCAGCCCGTGGAAGATCATGGTCGCCGAGGACATGGACTCGAACAACTGGATCACGCGCACGACGGGCGAGGGCGGCGCCGGCTTCGATTCGCAGTGGGATCCGGGCTTCGTGCACCCCGTGCGCGGCGTGCTCGAGACGGCGAACGACGCGGACCGCAACATGTGGGCGATCCGCGACGCGGTGGCGAGCACGGCATCCGGGTCGCACACGAGGCGCATCGTCTACACCGAGAGCCACGACGAGGTCGCCAACGGCCGCACCCGCGTCCCCGAGTCGATCTGGCCCGGCAACGCGAGCAGCTGGTTCTCGAAGAAGCGCTCCACGCTCGGCGCAGCGCTCGTCTTCACCACGCCCGGCGTGCCGATGATCTTCCAGGGGCAGGAGTTCCTCGAGGACGGCTGGTTCAGCGACACCGACGCGCTCGACTGGAACAAGGCGACCACGAACGCCGGCATCCGCGCGATGTACCGCGACCTCATCCGCCTGCGCCGAAACCTCGATGGCGTCTCAGCGGGCCTCGAGGGCTCGAGCCTCAACTTCCACCATGTCAACAACGGCGCGAAGGTCGTCGCGTTCCACCGCTGGCAGAACGGCGGCGACCTCGACGATGTGATCGTCGTCATGAACTTCTCGCAGAACGGCATCAACAACTACCGCATCGGCATGCCGCGCGGCGGTCAGTGGCGCGTCCGCTTCAACAGCGACTCGAATGGCTACGACCCTTCGTTCTCGAACTGGGGCACCTTCGACACCAGCGCGACCACCAGCGTCGCTTGGGACGGGCTGCCTGCGTCGGCGCTCGTCAACATCGGGCCCTACTCGACGGTCGTCTTCTCGCAGGGTGTCGCGCCTGCGCCGCGAAACCCCGCCGATGTGAACGGCGACGGCCAGGTCAACGGAGCCGATCTCGCGGCCGTGCTGGGCGCCTGGGGCTCTGGAAATGTGTTCGCCGACATCAACGACGACGGCACGGTCAACGCGGCCGACCTCGGCGCGATCCTCGCGGCCTGGGGAACCTGACCTCCGGGCGCGCCAATCCGTGTGCGATCGCGGCGCGAACGCCCTGTAACTGCTCGTCTCAGGTGACACAAAGCGCAAGATCCGAACATCCCGCTTCGGAATCGCGGAGTCTTGGGCTAGATTTGACCGCGGGTCGTCGGGCTTCCGCGACCCGCAACCCTGCGCGGCAAGGCATCGTTTGAGCGAACACTCCGCTCGCTCGAACGAATCAACCTCGTCCGTGACGGACCGACTCGATGGGTTCAAGAGCCAATCTGTTTCCACACTTAGAAAGAGAGTCCAGAAAGATGCGTACCACCCTCTCGCTGATCGCGACGCTCGGCGTCGCCGCCTCCGCCAACGCCCAGAGCATCATCCTCGATGGCGCCGCTGACGCCGCCTACGGCAAGCCCGTCATCATCCAGAACACGCAGACCGGCTTCGGCAACGCGGCGCAGGGCACCATCGATGTCGCCCTCGGCAGCGAGCTCGTCGGCGCGTACGCGAAGGTCGAGGACGGCTTCCTGTTCCTCGTCCTCGCGGGCAACCTCGAGTCGAACTTCAACAAGCTCGAGATCTTCATCGACGGCGTGTCGGGCGGCCAGAACCGCCTCCGCGGCAACAACCCCGATGTCGACTTCAACGGCCTGAACCGCATGGGCGACGACGGCACCGGCAACGGCCTCACCTTCGACAAGGGCTTCGCGCCCGACCTCTGGGTCAGCCTCACCTGCGGCGGCACCCCCTTCGCGGTCTACATGAACCAGGCCCAGCTGCTCTCCAAGGGCGCCGGCACCGGCGGCTACCTCGGCACCGGTGGCGCGGGCCTCGCTGGCTCGGCGACCTTCAAGTCCGGCTTCGGCTTCGGTCTCGACAACTCGAACATCGCCGGCGTCGGTGGCGGAACGGGCATCGAGACTCCGACCGCGGTGACGACGGGCGTCGAGGTCAAGATCCCGCTGTCGGCCATCCCGGGCTACACCTCTGGCGACCTCAAGGTCTGCGCGTTCATCAACGGTGGCGGCCACGACTACCTGTCGAACCAGGTGCTCGGCCCGATCGGTGGCGGCGAAAACCTCGCCGAGCCGCGGGCGGTGAACTTCGCCAACATCCCCGGCGAGCAGTTCTTCACCGTGTCGGCGACCTCCGCGCCCGCGTGTCCGGGCGACCTCAACAACAGCGGCTCGATCGACGCGGCTGACCTCGCCGCCGTCCTCGGCGCGTGGGGCACGGCCGATGGCGACATCAACGGCGACGGCGCCACCGCCGCCGCCGACCTCGCCGGGCTCCTCGCCAACTGGGGCGACTGCGTCTAAGGGTCATTTGGCTTCGTGAACCTCCGGACGGCCGCGCACACCGCGCGGCCGTCCGTCTTTTTGTCCGATTTCGGTCTTGCAGGCGCCCGAGTCCGAACCGCGGAAGCGGGCGGCTGTACCAACGATCTCTTCACCGTGCGCCAACACCGAGTGCAG
>CAIXEV010000250.1 GCA_903918555.1 uncultured bacterium
CCGTTGCGGATGACTGGATCCTTCTGCGTGCTATACGGCACGCCCCATGCCCCCGCCGCGCGGCGAGACGGGGGTTTGGGTCAGGACACTTGGATTGATGCGTACGGCTGGGAGCGGAGAAACGCGGTTTCAGGTCGCGGACGGCCAAAGGGCCCTCCGCTGCGCTCGACCGCACCGACCAGCCCCGACATCAACCCGCCTCGTGGTCGGAATCGAGCTCGGTGCGGCCAATCACCCCGCCTGCGCGGTGGATCTTGTCCTTCATGTCGCCCGGGTTCTTGCACTTATCGATGATCTCCTCGGCCGACACCTTGCCCTCGGAGTAGAGCTTCCAGAGGTGGTCGTCGAGGAGCTGCATGCCGAACTTGCGTCCGGTCTGGATGGCCGAGTCGATGCGGAAGGTCTTGTTCTCGCGGATGAGGTTCGAGATCGCCGGGGTGACGACGAGGAACTCGTAGGCCGCGCATCGTCCGGGCTTATCGGCGCGGGCGCAGAGCTGCTGCGAAAGCACCGCGATGAGCGAGGTCGAGAGCTGCACTCGCACCTGCTCCTGCTGGGTGACGGGGAACGCGTCGATGACGCGGTTGATGGTGCTCGCGGCGCCCGAGGTGTGCAGGGTGCCAAACACAAGGTGGCCGGTTTCTGCGGCGCGGATCGCGGACTCGATCGTCTCGAGGTCTCGCATTTCGCCGACGAGGATCACATCGGGGTCGGATCGAAGCACGCGGCGGAGCGCCTCGGCGAAGGTCGGGACATCCTGGCCGACCTCGCGCTGGTTGACGACGGACTTCTTGTGATAGTGGTAGTACTCGATCGGGTCCTCGATCGTCACGATGTGACGGTCGTAGAACTCGTTGATCCAGTTGACCATCGACGCGAGCGTGGTCGACTTGCCCGAGCCGGTCGGGCCGGTGACGAGGAACATGCCGCGCGGACGGCGGCAGAGTTCCTCGACGATCGCCGGAAGACCGATCTCCTGGAAGCTGAGCAGCTTGTTCGGGATGAGTCGGAGCACCATCGAGATCTGCTGGCGCTGGCGGAAGACCGACACGCGGAAGCGCGCGCGGCCCTGGAAGCTGAAGCCGAAGTCCGTGCCGCCCATCTCGGCGAGCTCGGCCTGGTTCTTCTCAGGCGTGATCGACTTCATCAGCGCGGTCGCGTCGTCGGGCTCGATGGTCTTCGTCGCGAGGCTCTTCAGGCTGCCGTGCAGACGGATGGTCGGCGGGCGGCCGGTCGAGATGTGAAGGTCCGACGCACCGAGGGTGACGATGCTGTCGAGAAGACGGTCGATCTGCATTGTGGACATGGCTTGTCTCGAATCGATGCTGCTGTCGGATCTGTCCGCCGCGCCGGCGGCGCCTGCACTGGAACAACTCTGCTGCGCCCGCGCGCATCAGGTCGCGTGGACCTCGGTCGGGCTGAATCCCTCGATCTGCGCGAAGTTCGCGATCTCCGTCGGCGTGGTCATGCCGCGGAGGATCTTGATCTTGCCATCCTCGACGAGGCTGCGCATGCCGCCGCGCACGGCGGCGGAGCGGAGCTTGCCGACGCTCGAGCGGTTGAACGCGAGGTCGCGGATCTCGGAGTTCATCGTCATGAGCTCGAAGATCGCCCGGCGTCCGCGGTAGCCCGTGCCGCCGCAGGCCTGGCAGCCGACGGCCTTCATCATGGTGCCGCGCGAGAGCTCGTCGTCGTTCATGCCGATGAGGCGCAGCATCTTGCGGTCGGGATTGTCCTCGGGCGCCTTGCACTTCTCGCACAGGATGCGGACGAGGCGCTGGCCCATGACCGCCTGGATCGAGCTCGCGACGAGGAACGGCTTGACGCCCATGTCGATGAGACGCGTGATGGCGCTCGGCGCGTCGTTGGTGTGCAGCGTCGAGAACACCATGTGGCCCGTGAGCGCAGCCTGGATCGCGATGTCGGCGACTTCGCGATCGCGGATTTCGCCGACGAGGATGATGTTCGGCGCCTGACGCAGCATCGACTTGAGGATGATCGAGAAGGTCAGGCCGATGTGCTCGCGCACCTGGACCAG
>CAIXEV010000251.1 GCA_903918555.1 uncultured bacterium
CACCGACCTCGCGTTCGCGCAGGGCGACGCGATGAATCGGCAGGAATTCCGCCGCATCCACTTCTTCGAAGATGGCTCAGGCTGGTGCGTGCTCGCGGCCGACGCCGGCGAGCTCGGCCTGCCGGTCGACCCATCCACCGCGCGGCTGGTCCACGACCCGATCGCCGGCGGGGAGCGCGATGGCGCGATGCGCGTGGATTTCGGCCGCAACGGGCTCTACACGGGCCTGCGGGTCGACTCGACCTCGATCGACGGCGGCTCCCGCGACCTCATCTTCGACCCGATGGGCGGCCTCGTCGACACGACGGGCGCGCCGTCGGCGGGGGGATCGGTCGTGCTCCGCAGCGGCGAGAGCGCCACGCTCGTCGAGTTTGCGCCGTTCACCGGGAAGGTGCGGCTCAGCGCCTGGACCGAGGCCCCGGCCGACGGGCAGTAACTGCCCGCGGACCTTCACGCGCAGGCGATGCGCTGCGGAGAGTCCGTGAATTAGGCGCAAGGCTCAGGACCTCACCAAAGCGAACCTTCTGAAACGCCGACGAACGAGGCTGACGATTCCGTCACGGAGGTCTTCGTATGTCTCGTTCGCGTCTTCCATGGCACCGCAGCATCGGCCCGATCGGGCTTGATCTCGGCTCTCACGAGCCGCGTGCGCTGCAGCTGCGCGTCGGACCGGATGCTCCCTTGCGCGCCGCCGTCGCGCGGGTCGCGCCGGCCGCCGGCATCGTCGAGCGCGCGGAGGCCATCGCGAAGCAGATGCGCCACGCCGGCTTCACCGGACGCGAGGTCGTGATCGGCCTGCCGCCGAACATGGCGCGCATGTCGGTCGTCCGCGTGCCGGCGCTGGCGGGCGCGGATGGCCGCGAGGCGATCGCGTGGGAAGCCGCCGAGCGCACGGGCATGGCGCGCGAGCAGCTTGTCGCCGACGCGCTTCCGACGGGCGCGCCTTCGAATTCGCAGGAAGGCCGCGAGGAGCATCTTCTCGTCGCGGTGGCCGAGCCCGAGCTGGCGGAGGCGTGCGGCCGGCTTCTCGACGCAGGCTTTGAGCCGGTCGCCGTGGAGCCGCGCTTCGCGGCGATCGCGCGCGCCCTGAGCCGCCGCGCGCGCCGCGACAGCGATGTCACCGACATCCGCGCGGTGCTGCATGTCGAGCAGCATGGCTCGATCGTGATGATCCTCCGCGGCGACCGCATCGCGTTCTGCCGCGAGGTGCCGATCGGCGGCGACGCGCTTGACCAGGCGGTTGCGTCGCGGCTGTCGGTCCCCGTCTCGAGCGCATCGATGCTCCGCGCCCAGCGCCTCGCGTTCGCGCGCGGCTTCGGCGATCCGGTCGATGCCGTGATGGAAGAGGCCGCGCTGGCCGCGACGCGCGCGACGATCGATGCGCTGTCGGGCGAGCTCGCGCTGTGCCTTCGCTACTTCGGCGTGACCTTCCGCGGCGGCCAGCCCGCGCGCGTCGTCCTGTCGGGGCCGCATGGCGCCGAGCCGCGCATGGGCAGCATCATCGAGGAAACCTGCCGTTCGACGGTGGCCATGTGCGAGGACGAGGTTCCGCCGGCCGCCGTCGCGACCGACTTCGCGCGGATCGGCGCGCCTGAGAGCGGAGAAATCGCGGACTGGCTCACCTGCCTCGGGCTTGCGGCCCGAAGCCGGACGCTGGCCGCAGTGGAGGCAGCGGCATGAGTCGGCGTCAATTCCATCTTCTTCCGGCGGCGACCGTCGCGCGCGTCCGCGCCAACCGCGCGACCCGCGGCATCGTCTTCTCGTCGGGCTGCATCGCGACCGTCGCCGTGGTGGTGCTCGGTCTCTCCACCTGGCTCGACACCTACTCGCGCACGAAGCTCGCCACCGCCCAGAAGGAAGGCGCGCCGGTCATCCGCATCGAGCAGGAAGTCGACGCGCTGCGTTCGGTCGAGCGGC
>CAIXEV010000252.1 GCA_903918555.1 uncultured bacterium
CCCCCCATCGGCGGCCTTCCGGGCGTGCGCCATCGCCCGCACCAAGTGCTCGCGCGGGGGCGCCCCTTCGTTACCCGCGAGGTACATGGCGCAGCGCTCGGGTGGAAACCCCGGGGGGAACCCCTGTGGAGACCCCGGTTCAGCCCCTGGTTCAGACCCAGGGAAACCTCCCGGGAAAGACCCCCGGGGGCGCGGAACCCGATTGGGTGACGATGGTTCGCTCACTTCGCCGCGGCGACCGCAGCCTTGATGGCGTCGAAGTCGACCTGCGTCTTCGGGATCTCGGCTTCCCACGCGTAGGCGATCTTGCCATCGCTGCCGACGACATACGCGGCGCGCTTGGTGACGCCCTTCAGGCCCATGAGGTCAGCGTGGAGGGCGTCGTAGCTGGCCGACACCGTCTTGTTGAAGTCCGAGAGGATCGGGAACGGGATGTTGAGCTCGGCGCGGAACTTGTCGGTCACGAACGGGCTGTCGATCGAGACGCCAAAGACCTTGCAGCCAAGGGACTTCCACGCGTCCCAGTTGTCGCGGAAATGGCACATTTCTTCGGTGCAGACCGAGCTGAACGCCAACGGGAAGAACAGGATGACGACCTTCTCCTGCCCGAGGGACGCACCGACATCGACCTCCTCGCCGGGCTTCGCGGGGAGCTTGAAGGTTGGTGCGATGGTTCCGGTCGAGAGTGCCATGAGAATCTCCAGAGAGTTTGGGGTTGGGTGCGGGGCCGCCACGCGTGCGCGCTTTCGGCGGCGGGACGCGGCGGGGCTCAGAATATACCCCCGCGGCCGCTCCAACGGACGGTGTCCCGCGGTTCGGCGTGGCTCATTCGTCTTCGCAGATTTCTAACTTCCCAGACTTTCGCCTTGGACATTTTGCGGTCGAGGGTAACTTCTTCACACCTGTCCTCCTTCGGCGTCGTGCGTCGAGGGGTAACTGTTTGGACGGGTCGGCACGGGCCACGAGCTCGGAACCGTGTCGTAGTGATCTTGAAGAAGGAGAATTCAGGATGCGATTGACTCACATGAGCACGCTGTGTTCGGCGGTGGCGACGAGCCTCTTTGCCGGCACAGCCCTCGCGCAGGACTGCGCGACGGCACCGAACGCCATCGTCGGCGCGAACCCGTTCACGACGGACGTTGCCTTCGCGGAGTTCTTGATGCCCGCTGGAAATGGCTGCGCGAGCGCGCACACCATCAACAACGCGACGTTCTTCACCTTCACCGCCGACACCGCCGGAAGCTACACCTTCTCGCTCTGCGGCGGATCGACCTGGGATACGCGCATCGCGATCCTCAACACCTGCGACCCGAACGATGGCGTCCTCGGCTGCAACGATGATTCGTGCGGCCTCCAGAGCCTCGCGACCGCGACCCTCGCCGCTGGCCAGACCTACAAGGTCGTGGTCGGCGGATACGGCGCCGCCGGTGCCGGCGCTGGAACGCTCAACATCACCGCTCCGAGCGGTGGCGGTGGCGGCGGCGGCGGCGGCTGCACCTCGGCCGTGGAGGTCACCCTCGGCGACAACCTGTTCACGAACGCCGCGACCGGCGAGGTCGTTGATCTGACGGGCCTCTGCCAGCTGCAGTTCACCCAGCAGATCTACAACACCAACTACTACAAGTTCACCCCGGCCGAGTCGGGCTCGTACCGCTTCTCGCTCTGCAATCAGGCGAGCTTCGACACGAAGATCGCGGTGCTGAACGCTTGCGATCCCACCGCTGGCGTCCTTGCCTGCAACGACGACGGAGCGGGCTGCACGGGCTTCACCAGCCTCATCCCCGTCGTCGAACTCGTGGCGGGCACCGAGTACAAGATCGCGATCGGTGGCTACAGCGCAACGACCGTTGCCGGCACCGGAACGCTGAGCATCGCGCTCAACGCCCCCGTCAACTGCGACAAGGCTACCGCCTTGGAGCTCGGTCTCAACCAGTTCGACACGACGGGCCAGACCGGCCTCGTCGACCTCTCGGGGTTCTGCGATCCCGGCGCGTTCGGCGATGACATCATCTACAGCGCCGCGATCTACACCTTCACCCCGGCCCAGTCGGCCGTCTACACCGTGTCGACCTGCAACCTCGCGGGCTTCGACACGCGCATCGCGGTGATGGAAGGCTGCGCTCCGTCGGACGGCGTGCTCGCCTGCAACGACGACGGCGCTGGCTGCGCCAACTTCTCGTCGCTCATCCAGGGCGTCGAGCTCGAGGGTGGCGTCACCTACTACATCGCGATCGGTGGCTTCAGCGCCGCCGATTCGGGCCCCGGCCAGATCGAGCTCTCGGTCTTCGTGCCGTGCGAGCTCGCGACTGCCACGGTCACCGAGGTCGAGCTCTGCGGCGAAGACCTCAACGGCGGCTGCAACAACTCGGCTGGTGGCTTCCCCACCGAGCCGATCGCAGTTGGTCAGACCGTCCAGGGCACCTTCTGGGCTGACGCGGGCACGCGCGATACCGACTGGTATCTGCTCGACCTCGCGGAAGCCACGGAGGTCACGCTGACGATCCGCTCGAGCATCGTCTCGTTCGCTGCGTTCGTCGACACCGCCTGCGGCGGCGTCATGGGCACGATCACCGCGGGCGACTGCCCCGGCACGACGAGCCTCTGCCTCGCTCCTGGCCAGTACTACATCGTGGCGCTTCCGCGCACCTTCGAGGGCTACCCCTGCGGTAACCCGATCGGCAACGACTACTCCCTCGAGGTGACGGGCGTTGCGTGCAAGGCTGCTGCTCCGGAGAACGACAACTGCGCCGACGCGACCGTGGCCGTCGAGGGAGCCAATCCCTTCGACAACATGTTCGCCGGCACCGAAGTCGCCGACCCGAGCTGCGGCTTCCAAGGCGTGGCGTTCACCAAGGATGTCTGGTTCAGCTTCACCGCGACCCAGGACGGCGACTACAACTTCGAGACCTGCACCGGTCCCGCGCCGTTCGACACGGGTATTGAGATCTGGAACGATTGCCCCGCAAGCGGTGGCTCGCTCGTCGCCTGCAACGACGACGGCGCCAACTGCCTGGCCTTTGCCTCCAGCCTCAACTTCGGCATGACCAGCGGCCAGACCATCCTCGTCCGCGTGGGCGGCTACCAGGGTGACACGGGCGCGACCGACCTCACGATCACCTATGTCGGCGATGCGCCGAGCTGTGGTGATCCGGGAACGGGCGATTGCTGCGTCGCGAATGGCACGCCGTTCTGCGAGGACGCGACCTGCTGCGCGCTCGTCTGCGCGGGAGACGCGTTCTGCTGCGATGTCGAGTGGGATCAGTTCTGCGCCAACGCGGCCGTCGCTCAGTGCGCGAGCTGCGGAGTCGAGCCGCCGGCGAACGACGAGTGCTCGGGTGCGCTCAACCTGCCTGTCGGCACCACTGCGTTCAGCACGCAGGGCGCCTCGGGCGTGACGGCCGCGTGCACCAAGTTCGGCAACCCGAATGTCTACAACGACATCTGGTACAGCCACACCGCCACCGGCAACGGCGAGATCGTGATCTCGCTCTGCGGCGCCAGCTATGACTCGAAGATGGCGGTCTTCGATGCCTGTGGCGGCAACCTCATCGCCTGCAACGACGATGCCCTGGCCCCTGCGGCCTGTGCGGGCACGCTGCAGTCTGAGGTCCGCTTCACGCCGACCTGCGGCACGTCCTACCGAATCTCGGTCGGCGCGTTCGGCGCGGCCATCTTCGGCGCGGGCGACATCGTGGTGACCCAGGAGGGCAGCTGCGCACAGGGCGATCTCAATGGCGACGGCGTGGTCAACGCCTCCGACATGGCGATCCTGCTCAACGCGTGGGGCACGCCTGCGGCTGACCTCAACGGTGACGGCACCACCGACTCGCAGGACCTTGCGATCCTGCTGAACGGCTGGACGGTCTGATTCGATCAGCGTCCAGGTGAGAAAACTATGACCGAGAGG
>CAIXEV010000253.1 GCA_903918555.1 uncultured bacterium
CTGGCTGGGGCAGCCGGCGCCTCGGGGGCGGCGGCGGGGGCGGCGGCGGGCGCGGCGGGCGCGAGCGCCTTCTCGATCTCAGCCTTCAGCTCCTCGACGATCTTGCCCGGGTTCGACGGATCGATGCCCGAGTGAATCGCCACGATCTTGCCATCGGTTCCGATGACGACGGTCGCGGGGATACCCGAGAAGCCGTACGAGGTGAAGACGGCGTCGTCCATGTCGACGAGGCACGGCATCACGAAGGCCTGCTTGGTCCAGTACTCGCTGGCCGCCTTGATGCGCTCCTCGCCCTTCTTCTGCTCGAGGGTGTTGATGCCGAACACATCGACAGGCTTGCCCGACTCCTTCGCCCACTTGGCGAACTCGGAGACGAACGGGAGGCCGCGCTTGCACGGGCCGCACCACTCGGCCCAGAAGTCGACGACGACCACGCGACCCTTGAGGTCGGCGAGGCTGACGGTCTTGCCATCGAGGGTCGAGAGCGAGAACGACGGAGCTGCGTCGCCGACCTTGACGGCCTTCGAGTCGCCGCCGCCGGCGCCGCCGCCGAGGAGTTCGTCGAGCGAGGCGACCGCGGTCTTGCCCTCTTCGCTGAACGCGATCGGGGTCGCGAGCGCATCGGCCAGGACCGGCTTGGTCGACATGACGACGGGGATCATGAATCCCGGAGGAGCGCCCGGAGGAGCGAGGTTGATCTTCGCGCCCGAGAGGAGCTTGGTGGTCGGGTCGATCGAGAAGACCGCAACCGATCCGCCTTCGCCGTTGAGGAGAACGCTGCCGCCGTTGGCGGGGTTGAAGCCGACGATCTTGGCGCCGGGCATGATGCCGCCGGCGAGTTCCGCCGCGACATCCTTCGGCTCCGCCATGTCGAACGCCCAGCGCGGGAGCGGGAGACCGAAGCCACCGAGCTCCTTCTCGAGCGTGTCGCCGAGGCCGCCAGCGAGCGGGAACGACTTGAACTTCGAGCTGTCGGCGGCCATGGTCACATAGGCCTTGCCGTTGGCCGACACGAAGACGACGGGAGCCATGTCGATGCGCATGCCGTTGGCATCGCGCGCGATCGACATCGACTGCTCCTGCTTCTGGCCCATCGCCTCGACCGTCAGCGTGAAGGTGTCGGAGTAGCTCTTCGCGGCGCGGTACGCGGCCGCGGTCGCCTTGAGCGCCTCTTCGGCGGCCTTGACCGACTCGGGGGTCTTCATCGCATCGGTGAAGTCCTTCGAGATGTCCGGCGCGGCGGGGAACTCGAACTGCGGCGCGCCGCCTTCCTGCATCGGCGGTGCGCCGTCCTGGGCGAGTGCGGACGCGGCGACGCAAGCGGCCACAAGGCCGGCTGCGAGCGAGGCGCGCGCGAACGAGAGCGACTTCATCATGGGTGACTCCTGATGGCGTGGTGACGCCGAGCGTGAAGGTGTGCCAGCGCAGCCCACCTCCGCCCGTCCGCCGCAGCGCCCTCAGGCCCGCACACTCGGATCGAGCGGTCCCACCCGAACCGCATCCGAGCGGCCTGGGCAAGCACGAAGCAAAGATTCTAACCGTTCCCCCGTGACGGGATCGCGGGTCTGACCCGCGATTTCAGCCATCGGCATGAGAACGAATGCCCGTTCCCGAAACCGGGGATGGGGCACATGAAGGTCTCCGTCGGCGATGACGCATTCCCCGAAGAGCACGAGATCGAGGTCGATCGTCCGCGCCGTCCACCGCGTGCTCCCCCGCTCGCGGCCGAGCGTCGCCTCGACCGCGAGGAGCGCGTGGAGAAGCGCGCGAGCATCGAGCGTGGTGGCGACCGCAACACCGGCGTTGAGGTAGCGCGGTTGATCGGGCGGGCCGACGGGCGCGGTGTCGTAGACACTCGATTGCGCGACGACGCGCACGCCGTCGAGGCGCGCGATGTGCTCGACCGCCGCGCGCATCGTCGCCATGCGGTCGCCGAGATTCGCGCCGACCGCAACCAGCGCGAGGGTCTCTCCGGCGCGCAGCCCGTCAGGCGCGCTCGACACGGCACGCCTCCCCTTCGGCCCAGAGGAGCGCGCGCGTCGCGTCGCCGAGCAGCGCGAACCGCGCGCACGCAAGCGCGAGGTGCGCGGTGCGGCTGCGGATGGTGGCGCGGTCGCCCGGGAAATGGAACCGCCGCGAGTAGACGGATCCCTCTCGCTCGGCGACCGCGATGTAGACGGTGCCGACGGGCTTCGCGTCGCTGCCGCCCGATGGACCTGCGACGCCCGTGGTCGAGAGCGCCATCGCGGCGCCGGTCCGCGCGATCGCGCCCCGCGCCATCTCGATCGCGGTCTCGTGGCTCACGGCGCCGTGGTCGCGCAGCGTCGCCTCGCGCACGCCGAGGTCGGCGACCTTGCGCGCGTTCTCGTAGGTCACGAAGCCGCCCGCGTACCACGCGCTTGATCCGGCGACATCGGTGATGCGTGCGCCGAGCAGGCCGCCCGTGCAGCTCTCGGCGGTGGCGAGCACGAGCCCGCGCTCGGCGAGCATCGCGCCGACGACCGACGCAAGCGACTCGCCGTCGCGGCCGAAGATGATCGGTCCGACGCGCGACCGGCACGCGGCGACGACCGACTCGAGCGCCTCGCGCGCAGCGTCGCGCGCGCCGGTCGAGCGAATGCGGATCGACACGATGCCGTCGCTCGCGGTCGTGCCGACCGACGGCTCGCGGCCGCGCGTCATCAGCTCGCCGAGCATCTCGCCGACCGCGCTCTCGCCGAGTCCGATCGTGTGCAGCGCGGCCGTCGCGACGACCTCGCCCTCGCCGCGCACCGCAGGCGCCACGAACGACTGGAACATCGGCCGCATCTCGTTCGGCGGCCCGGGCAGGCAGAAGATCTCGCACGCGCCGTCGTGCGTCGCGGCGGCGAGGCCGGGCGCGGTGCCGTGCGGGTTGTCGAGAAGGCGCGCCGACGGCGGGCGCATGGCCTGCCGCAGGTTCGACGCCGGCATCGGCCGGCCGCGCGCCGCGAACCAGCGCGCAAGGTGCGCGACGCCCGCAGGATCCTCGACGAGCGCGACATCGTCGCCGTCGAGCACATCGCAGAGCGCCTCGCGCGTGAGGTCGTCGAGCGTCGGGCCGAGCCCGCCCGTGATGATGACCGCGCCATGCGACGCAGCGAGTTCGCGCAGCGCACGCGCGAGCGCCGCGCGGTCGTCGCCGATGGTGCGGCGCTCGCCCGGCATCGCGCCGATCTCGCGCAGCGCCCGCGCCATCCAGCTCGCGTTCGTGTCCTCGATCTGCCCGAGCACGAGTTCGTCGCCCACCGAGAGAATCGCGACGCGCACCGCGCTCATTCGCCGCGCACTCCAGAGGCCAGTTCGCCGACGCGCGCGTACTGCGCGGTGCTGAACGCACCGAGCCGCCGCCTCAGCTCGTCCGTCGGCGACGCGCCGTCGGGCCAGAGGCCCGTGTCGCGCCACTTCGGCTGCCGCGCGAGGTAGCCGTCGGCAACGGCCGCGCGGCCTTCGCGCGTCGCGAGGTCATGCTCGACGCCGTCCGGCCCCTTGACCACCGGCATCCGGTCGAACTCCTCGAGCATCGCCTTGAGCGTCGGGTCGCTCACATCGGCCGCCGTCACGAGGACGCCGCGTCCGTCGGCCGCCTGCGGATACGCGGGGTGCTCGCGGATCGACCTCCACGCCCGCGCGAGTTCATCGCGGCGGTCGGCGCAGATCGCGCTGAAGAACGGCGCGATGAAGGCGCGCGCGTTCTTGTCGGGGTTCTTCACGGCGCTCGCGAGCGCGAACGGGTCGACATCGTCGATGAAATCGGCGCGGTACTTCGCGATGAACCTGCGGCACACCGGCATGCGGCGCAGCTCGAACTCGTGCGGGCCAAGCTCGCCCGGCGCGCGCTTCTTCGCGCGGAACTGCCAGAGCGCCTGACCCTCGTCGCTCAGCGCGAAGCGGATGAAGCGCTCGGCCGTCTCGCGGTTCGGGGCGTTCGCGAGGAGCGCGATCGGATCGGGATCGATCACCGTCTGTCCGATCGGGTCGATGTAGCCGAGCCGATCGGGGTCGCCCGCGTCGCGGATCGCCTGCGCCTGGTAGCGGCCGTAGAAGTCGATGCACGGGCCTGCGGCGCTGTCGCCCGCGGAGACATCGAGCGGAACCTTCGGGGCGCTCGACGCCACGCTGCGCGCGTTGGCGCTCATGCGACGGATGATCTGCCAGCCGCGTTCCCAGCCGACGCGCTGGATGATGGCCTCGAGCGCGGTCTTGACCGAGCCAGACTGCGCGGGATTCACGAGCGTCACTGCACCCGCGAGGCGCGCGTCGGCGAGGTTCGCCCATTCGGTGGGCTCGTCGAGGCCGATGCGCGCGAGCAGGTCGCGGTTGTAGACGATGCCGAATCCGGAGAGCGCCGC
>CAIXEV010000254.1 GCA_903918555.1 uncultured bacterium
CGCCTGCGCCGCATCGCCGCACTTCTCCGCCACCAGCGCCATCCACCGATGCGCGTCCAGCAGCCCCGGCTCGAACCTCAGCGCGAACTCGAGGCTCTTGCGCGCGTTCTCAAGGTCGCCGTGCCACGCGAGCGCCGCGCCCAGCAGCATGTGCGCCTCGGGCAACGCCTGCGTGATCTCGAGCGCATCGAGCGCATGGCCCGCGGCCTCCTCGAACCCGCCGAGCGCAAGCTGCGAGCGCGCGAGCCCGAGATGCGCCGCCGGATCGCGCGGGTTCCGCTTGCACGCCGCCTCGAACTGGCCGCGCGCCTCGGAATGTCGACCGCAAGCCGAGTACACGCTCGCAAGCGAAAGCGCCATCTCGGGCCGCTTGCCGACGGCGCGCGCCACCGCGTCAAGCTGCGCGCGCGCACCCGGCTCATCGCCCGCAAGCGACAGCGCCGACGCGCGCACCAGCTGCATCTCGATGCTGCCTGCGTCCTGCAGGAGATAGCCGTCGGCCGCCACCACCGCGTCGCGGAACCGCCCCGCTCCCACCAGCGAGTTCACAAGACAGAGCGCGTAGCGCTGCTCGCCAGGCATCCGCGCGACCAGCTGCTCGAACTGCACGACCGCCTCACGCGCGCGGCGCCGCGACAAATACGCAACGCCGAGGTTGAAGATGCTCTCGCGCCGCACGAGGTCGACCTGCGCCTGCACATCCTCTGGAAGCGCCGCCATGTAGCCAAGATCCACGAGCTGCTGCAGCGCGTCCGCCGCTTCGAGCGGGTCCATCCGCACATCCGCCGGATGGAGCCCCGCGTCGCCCTCGACCGCGTCCCACGACGGAATCCGCGCAGGCGGCGCGCCCTCGATCGCCTCCGCCAGCACGCGCCCGTCGAAATCCTCGCCAGCGGGCAACCCAAGGAGCGCAAGCGCCGTCGGCGCCACATCGAGGATCGTCGGCGACGCGACCTCGGCGCCGCGCTTCACGCCCGGCCCCGACATCACCAGCACGCCCTGCGGCCGATGCCAGCTCGACTCGAGTTCCATGCGCCGCTCGGGCGACAGATCAGACAGATTGGGCCGCAGGTGGTCGCTGTGGAACCCGTGATCCGAGAGCAGGATCACCGTGGTTCCCTCCCCCGCGGCCTCCAGCAGCCGCCCGAGCGCCGCGTCGTGCCACTCGTACACGCGGTCCATCACGCCGCCGAAGAGTCGCTGCTCGCGCTCGGAGACATGCGCCATCTTCGGCGCGACGAACTGCATGAAATGATGCCCGACGGTGTCGATCGCGTCGAAGAAGACAAGCGCTGCATCCCATGTTCCGCCCGCGCGCAGCGACGCGAGCGCCGCACCTTCGATCGACGCCGCGTAGGACATCAGCTTGACCAGCGACTGGACGCGCGCATCTGTCACGCCGATCTCATCGACGCGCGGCAGCAACTCACGCAGCACCTCGCGCGGAAACGCGCGTGCACGTTGGCGCGCCGCCGCCACAACCTCAGCGAGTGCCGCCGGGTGCACGGTCCCAGGCACAAGCGCCCACGGCGCGCTCTCAAGCGCGGGCTCGCCCTCCTGAAGTAGGTTCGTCACCACGCTGCCACGAATCGGCTCCGCGGGATGCGATGCGTACCACCCCACGACGCGCGTGCCGAAGCCGTTCTGCGACAAGATGCTCCACAGCGCCTTGGTCTTGCGGCTCGTCGAGGTCGAGACCCGCAGCCCCCCACCTTCCGGCTTCGGCTCGACGAAATTGAGGATGCCGTGCTTGTCGGCGGTCTTCCCCGTCGCGATCGAACTCCAAAGGAGCGGCGACAGCTTGGGCTCGAGCGTGCCGAGATCGGCGCGCGAGCCCGCATCGACCAGACGCCGAAGCTTCGGCATCTTGCCCGCAGCGAACAGCCTGTTGATCAGGATCCAGTCGGCTGCGTCCCAGCCGATGATGAGGAGTCGCTGGGCGGTCCGCTGTGCCATGGGCACGCGATGCTATCAGAGCAAAAAAGCAGCGTGGGTGGCTCGGATGAGCCACCCACGCGATGCTGTTTGGACCAATGGTGTCCTGCTCGGTCGAGCCGCGCTTGTTCAGCGACGACGGCGAGCAGCGAGACCGGCGAGGCCGAGGAGCGCAAGCGCACCCGGAGCCGGGATCGCGCCAGCCTCGATCGAGCCGCCAGCGACGTTCTCGTACGCGAAGTCAACCACCGTGCGGGTGACGAGGTTGCCAGTCGCGGGCTGCGCGCCGATCAGGAAGCGCATCCAACCGTAGTGGGTGTTGCCGCTCGACGCGACGAAGCGGAAACCGACGATGTTGGTCGTGCCGTACTGCCAGTTGCCAGCAGCGGCGCCGAAGACCGTGGTTGCGGTCGACGAGCTGAAGACGCTCGAAGCGCCGATCAGGGTTCCACCAGCCAGGGTGATCGGGGCAGAGGTCGTGGTCGAACCGACCATGCCGCCGCCAGCCGGGTTGAAGAAGTTCAGGCCGCTGCCGGACGACGAGCGATAGGGGTTGACATCCCAGCCCGGAACCGAGGAGCCCGGGCCGTTGGTCAGCTGGCCGGTCTCAACATTGATGTAGGTGCCATCGATGTCGATGGCGCAGACGAAGTTGAGGGTGCCGCTGTGCACGATCGCAGCGTTGGCCGAACCAACGACAACCGCTGCAGCGGCGGCCGCGCCGAAGTGCTTCACAAGACGATTCGAAAGCATGATTCTCTCTCTTTCCTTGAGGAACATGACCTCTTGACAGCTGCGCGCAGTGCACCGCAGGGACGGTTGGGTTCACAGAAACCCTACAACTCTCAAAGGTCAAACCAAGGGGACGGGACGAATCTGCCACCCAACCAGAGGGAGTCAAGGCGGTTCATCCCTCAAATTGTGAAAAACCCGCAATGTTGATTGTGGCACTGCCCCCAAATTCCTCTCAAAACGCGTTTCCAGGCTGGGCAAACCGCATTTTTCACACTGCGAGCAAGGTAATCTCGGAACTTGCCCCCGTCTCTCGGACGCGACTTTGAGCGTAAGTACCTGTGGTACAGGAGGATATCGCCATGACTAGCGCCATGACAAACGCCATGACCAAGGCCATGACCAACACCACGACTCTCGCCTGCTCGCGCCGCAGCGCGCTCGCATCCTTCACGCTTGCGGCTGCTGCGGGCTGCCAAGCCTCCGCGCCCTTCGCCCAAGCACCCGATTCCGAACCGCACCCGTCAGCCCCACCCTCCCCGCCATCAATCTCCCCCCTCGCCACGCCGGTCGTCCTGTCGACCTGGCGGCACGGCCTTCCGGCCAACGCGGGGGCGCTCCGAGCCCTCGCTCGCTCTGGAACCGCGCTCGACGCCGTCGAGGCGGGCTGCCGCGTGGTCGAACTCGACTGCCCAGACATGACCGTCGGCCTCGGCTCGCGCCCCGACCGCGACGGGTTCGTCACGCTCGACGCGGCCATCATGACCGACGACGGCCGCGCGGGCTGCGTGGCGTTCGTCCAAGGCGTCGCCCACCCGATTTCGCTTGCGCGGCTGGTCATGGAGAAGACGCCGCATGTCCTCCTCGCGGGCGCCGGCGCCGAGCAGTTCGCGCGCGAGTGCGGCATCGAAGTCGCGCCTCCCAAGCTCACCCCCGAGGCGGAGCGGCAGTGGCGCGAGTGGCTCGTCGAGAAGAAGTACGAGCCGAAGGTGAACATCGAGAACCACGACACGATCTCGATGCTTGCGCTCGACACGCAGGGCCGCATGGCGGCCGCATCGACGACGAGCGGGCTCGCCTACAAGATGCACGGCCGCATCGGCGATTCCCCGATCATCGGCGCAGGCGTCTTCGTCGACGCCCCCATCGGAGGCGCGATCTGCACGGGCCTTGGCGAGACCGTCCTTCGCACGCTCGGCGCGCATCTCGCGGTCGAGGCGATGCGCGCGGGCGCGTCGCCGCAGGAGGCCTGCGAACACGCGATCGCGCGGATCATCGCGAAGAACGGCGACCCGAAGTCGTATCAGGTCGGCATGCTTGCGCTCGACTACCGAGGCCGCGTCGGCGCCTACGCCGTGCAGAAGGGCTTCAACTACGCGTCCGGGACGAATCTCGTGGATGCCCCCTCGAAACTCGGATAGGATTGTCCGTATTCCGGCACCCCCGCTCCACTCGAGGATCTCCCATGTTCTTCCGCCAGATCTACGACGAGAAGCTCGCGCAGGCCGCCTACCTGATCGGCTGCCAGAAGACAGGCGAGGCGATCGTCATCGACCCCGAGCGCGACATCGACCGCTACGAAGCCCTCGCGAAGGCGAACGGCCTGCGCATCGTCGCGGCCGCCGACACGCATATCCACGCCGATTTCCTGTCGGGCGTCCGTGAGTTCGCCGAGAAGGGCGCGCGCGCCTATGTCTCCGACGAAGGCGACGCCGACTGGAAGTACCAGTGGCTCGACAAGAAGTCGCTCGGCGGCCGCTACGACGCCGTGCTCCTCAAGGACGGCGACACCTTCTCGATCGGCAACATCCATTTCCGCGCGATCCACACGCCGGGCCACACGCCTGAGCACCTCTGCTTCGAGGTGACCGACCGCGGCGGCGGAGCGACGGAGCCGATGGGAATCGCGACGGGCGACTTCGTGTTCGTCGGCGACCTCGGGCGCCCCGATCTCCTCGAGAGCGCCGCAGGCGTGGCAGGCATGGCCGACAGTTCCGCGCGCGCTCTCTTCAAGTCGATGCAGCGTTTCGCGCAGTGGCCCGACTACCTGCAGATCTGGCCCGGCCACGGCGCGGGCAGCGCCTGCGGCAAGGCGCTCGGCGCGGTGCCGCAGACGACCGCCGGCTACGAGCGCCGCATGAATCCCGCGGTGCGGGCGACGGCGACGGAACAGTCGTTCATCGACTTCATCCTCGAGGGCCAACCCGAACCGCCGCTCTACTTCGCGCGGATGAAGCGCGACAACAAGATGGGGCCGCGCGTGCTCGGCGCGCTCCCCCGCCCGCGCGAACTCGACGCGCGCGCCGTCGCCGCGCTCGACGCGCGCACGACCGCCATCGTCGACACGCGCGAGTGGAACGCGTTCCGCGACGCGCATGTCGCGGGCTCGATCTTCGCGCCGCTTGCGAAGAGCTTCAACTCCGATGTCGGCTCGTTCGTCACCGAGGACGAGGAGATCGTGCTCGTCATCGAGCCCGCCCGCGTCGACGAAGCCGTGCGCGACCTCGTGCGCATCGGGCTCGACCGCGTCGTCGGCTTCCTCGATGCGGCGCGGTTCGGCGAACTCGCCGCCGCGGGCGCGAAGATCGCGTCGACCCGCGAGATCGCCGCGAAGGACACGCAGGCCGAGCTCGACGCGCGCAAGCCGTTCGTCCTCGATGTGCGCCGCGCCGCGGAATTCGCCGCGGGGAACATTGCGGGCGCAGCCAACATCGCGCACACACGCCTCTTGTCGAAGCTCGACCGCGTGCCCAAGGATCGCGAGATCCTCGTCCACTGCCAGGGCGGCGTGCGCAGCGCGCGCGCGTGCGCGCTGCTCGAGCGACACGGATACACCGTCACCAACATGGCGGGCGGCTATGGCGCCTACGCGAAGGCCGCCGCCACCAACCCCGCCATGACGAAAGCCTGAAAGACAACATGACCACCGCCGCAACCACCACGAACGCCCCCACTGCAGAGATCGACCCGCGCGACGCACAGGCGGCGCTCTCCCGAGGCGAATGCGTGCTCGTCGATGTCCGCGAGGCCGACGAACATGCGCGCGAGCGGATCGCAGGCAGCGTGCTGCTGCCGCTCTCGGCGCTCAGCCCGCAGAAGATCGCCGCGCTCGGCGCGAACCGCGTCGCGATCCACTGCAAGTCCGGCCGCCGCGGCGCCGACGCCGTCGCGCGCTGCGCGGGGCTCGCCGCAGCCGGCATCACCGTCGTGAATGTGCACGGCGGCATCGAGGCGTGGAAGGCGGCCGGGCTTCCAACCATCGTCGACACGGCGCGCCCACGCATCTCGGTGATGCAGCAGACCCAGATCGTGATCGGCACCTGCGTGTTCGCGGGAACGGCGCTTGGCTTCCTCGTGCACCCGGGGTTCCTCGCGATTCCCGCGTTCATGGGGGCGGGCCTCGTGTTCGCGGGCGCGACGGGCTTCTGCGGCATGGCGGTGGCGATCGGCAAGCTCCCGTGGAACCGCATGCCGACCGCTTCGTGCGGGGCGTGAGCCGCACGGGCGGCGTGGTAACTCAGTGGTAACTCAAGAGAGTGCGGGAAAACTGCACGAAGACTCGCGTGTCATCCGATCGTCGGCTACACTCCATGACCCCTCGCCGGTGACCTCAGGTCGGGCCTCGTGCTCGACGCGACATCTGGGAATCAGCCGGCAGCGTGCAGATTCGGCCATTTCGGAACGGTTTCCGACCATGGCTTGCGCGCTCCGATTGGCTTGATCCCGTCCCGCTGGCGCCGCCAACTGGCACGCGATTCCGCCCCAACAGACGCCCTTGGCGTTGTGCGCTTTGCACATCGAACGCCGCGGGCACAGGTTTCTTTTTCGTGACGATGCATACCAAGTCCGCTCCCGCTTCGACCCCCTCCACCACCGCCGTCCAGCAGCCGGCAGCCCTCGGCACCGCGCCGAACAGCCCCGTGCCGACCTTCGCAGAGCTCCAGCTCGCGCAGCCGATCCTCGACGCGCTCATCGCCGACGGCTACGAGCGCCCCACGCCGATCCAGGCGCAGGCGATTCCGCCCGCGCTCGCAAACCGCGATGTCCTCGGCATCGCGCAGACCGGCACCGGCAAGACCGCCGCGTTCGCGCTGCCGATCCTCAACCACCTGCTCTCGCGCCTGCCGCGCGGCACGCGCCCCGCGCTCGGCCGCAAGCCGAAGACGCTCGTCCTCTCGCCCACGCGTGAACTCGCTGCGCAGATCGCCGAGAGCTTCTCAAGCTACGGCCGCCACACGCCGCTCCGTCACGCCGTGATCTTCGGCGGCGTCGGCCAGGGCCCGCAGGTCCGCGCGATCCAGCAAGGCGTCGATGTCCTCGTCGCAACGCCCGGTCGCCTCATCGACCTCCTGCAGCAGCGGCTCGTCAACCTCGGCGAGATCGACTTCTTCGTCCTCGACGAGGCCGACCGCATGCTCGACATGGGCTTCATCGAGCCGATCCGCAAGATCGCGGCGCTCCTGCCGAAGTCGCGCCAGACCATGCTCTTCTCGGCCACCATGCCGAAGGAGATCCGCCATCTCGCCGACTCGCTCCTCAACAACCCCGTGAGCGTGGCGGTGACGCCGGTCTCGAGCGCGGTCGACCGCATCGACCAGAAGCTCTACTTCGTGCTCAAGGCGCAGAAGACGCAGCTCCTCGTCCACCTGTTCGACTCGCTCGCGATGGACCGCACCGTCGTCTTCACCAAGACGAAGCACGGCGCCGACCGCCTCGCGCGCAAGCTCAAGGCCAACGGCATCCACGCCGAGGCGATTCACGGCGACAAGGCGCAGAACCAGCGCACGCGCGCGCTCGACGCGTTCCGCTCGGGCCGCTCGCCCGTGCTCGTCGCGACCGATGTCGCTGCGCGCGGTCTCGACATCGACGACATCACCCATGTGGTGAACTTCGACCTCCCGATGGAGCCCGAGGCGTATGTGCACCGCATCGGCCGCACCGCGCGCGCCGGCAAGTCGGGCCACGCGATCTCCTTCTGCGATGTCGAGGAGAAGGGCCTGCTGAAGCAGGTCGAGCGCACGATCAAGTTCGAGATCCCGCGCGAGCGCGTTCCGAACGAGGTGCCGAAGTCGGACGAGGCCGCCGTCAAGTCGGGTTCGTACGCACAGCCGGTCGCTGCGCCGCGTCAGGAGACGCAGCGCGAGCCGCGCCGCGAAGCGCGCCCTGAACCGCGACATGAGCCGCGTCCTGAACCGCGCGCCGAGCCGCGCCCCGATGGCCCGCGTCACTTCGCGGGACCAAACGCGCGTCGCCCGCAACCTTCCGAGCGCTCGCATCCGGGCGAAGCCCGAGGCGTGAACCACGCTCCGCGGGACGCGAGCCGCGATTCGAGCCGTGACTCGAGCCGTGACTCGACGCAGCGCGCTGCGCAGAATCCACACGGCTTCAAGCCGAATGGCTCGAAGCCGTCGGGGGTGAAGCCCGCCGGCGGAAAGCGTCCCAACGCTCACCGAAGCGGCGGGTTCAAGGGCACGCGCCCCACGCGCTGAGCAGCACCGCGAGGTCCTGCGCACCGACCGCGCCGTCACCGTTGAGGTCGGCGGGGCCGCCGAAGCTGTCCCACGCGCTCAGGAGCACCGCGAGATCGGGCGCACCGATATCGCGGTTGCCGTCGAGATCGGCGGGGCAAGGCTGTGGCGTTGGGCGCAAATCGAGCACGAATGGCGACCACGCGAGGTCGCTGTTGCGGATCGCGTATCCAGTGATCGTGAGCGCATCGTCGGTCATGCCGAACGGCTGGAAGTTCCAGTCGGCCGTCAGGTCGAAGCCGTGCTCCGCGGCCCAGTTGCGCAGCGGAATGTAGCCGCGGCCGTGGACCCAGACGCCTGAACCCATCAGCACCAGGCTGCCGTCGTAGTTCGCCGCGTACACCGATCCGACGCCGCCCACGATCGGCTGGTAGCCGGTCGCGTCGCTCCACCGATACGGCACGCCGCCGTCGATCCCGGCCCTTCCGGAGCCATACGCCCACTGCCCGTTGCCGCTCACGCAGCTCACCTCGCGCAGCTTGGTCGTGGGCACGCCGGTGTGCAGCAGCGTTCCGACATAGTTGCCCTTCGCGTTCTTCCTCCACACGCAGCCCTGTCGCCAGCCCGTGTAGTCGTCGTTCCAGCCGCCGACGAACGAACCATCGACGCTCACGCCGTTGGCGCGCGTCGGCTTGTAGAAGTAGAGCGACGGCAGCAGCCGCATCGTGTCGGTCGCGGCGTCCCACACGAATCCAGAGGCGTTGCAGCCGGTGTTCCAGACCAAGCCGCAGACATGGCCCCCGCTCGGCGTCATGTCCCATGGGCCGCTGCGCTCGATGTCGCAGTTGGAGCCGAGGCTTCCGATCGCGGGGATGTATTCGCCAAGCTCGCGGTCGAAGAGCGTCGCCTCGGCCTTGGGCGGCGTCCCTTGCAGCGTGCTGCAGGTGATGAAGCGGCCGTCGGCCGTGATGTTCGGCCTTCCGCCGACGCCGTTCCCTGGCGGCAGCGACTGGTCGAGCCGCACGACCCAGGTCTCGCGCGTCCAATACCACGCGCTCAGCCCGTCATGTCCGACGACGACGCGTCCATCGGCGCTTGGCTGCTCGGCGTACGAGTACGGCACGAGCCCGAGCAGGAACAGTTCGCCCGCCTGCGCGTGCATCGCGCCACCAAGGATGGTCGCGGCCGCAAGCGCCGCCAAGGGTCGGAGTGTCATCGGCGGAGCTCCTCGAACGACCGGCCTATGCGCTTACGGGCACGCGCCCCACGCGCTGAGCAGCACGGCGAGGTCCTGCGCACCGATTGCGCCGTCACCGTTGAGATCGGCGGGACTGCCGAAGCTTCCCCACGCGCTCAGGAGCACCGCGAGATCGGGCGCACCGACATCGCGGTTGCCGTCGAGATCGGCGGGGCATGGCTGCGCGCTGGCACGAAGATCGAGGATGAAGGGCGAGGTGCCGTTCGGTCCGAACGCCGTGCCGACGATGGTCTGCGCGTCTTCGGACATGCCGAGCACGAGGCTGAGCTGCCATCCGTCCGGGATCGTCACGCCCGCCTGCGCGGCGAGCGCCGCGACGGAGACAAAGCCGTTCTCCTGCGTCCAGAGGTAGCTTCCCGAACTTCCCTGCACACCGAAGAAGCACAGCACCTTCGTGCCGTCGAAGTTCGCGGCGACCGGATAGCCCGTGGCGCCCGGGACGGGGCTGCTACCGAGTTGCTGCAAGCCCGTGGCCTGGCTCCATCGGTAGACATTGGCGCTGCTGAAGCCGGAGCGTCCGATGCCGTACACCCACTGGCCATTGCCGCTCACCACGCCCGCCTCGTTCATCTTGAGGCTGCCGGACGCGAGGTTCGTCTGCACATAGGTGCCCTGCGCGTTGCGCACCCAGACGGCGCCCTGGCGAAAGCCGATGTAGTCGTCGTTCCAGCCGCACACGGTGCCGCCGTTGTCGCTCACGGCGTTCGCGCGCGAGGGCTTGTAGAAGTAGAGCGTGCCGAGGTTCGTGCGCACGCCAGTCGTCTCGTCGCGGACATACGCGATCGCATTGCACTGCGCCTGCTGCATGAGCCCGCAGCTGTAGCGCTTGTCGTTCGACATGCCCCAGATGCTGTTGCGCTCGATGTCGCAGTTGAAGCCGTCGTTTCCGATCGGCGCGAACTCCGAGAACTGGATGTCGTAGATCGTTCCCTCGGCCTTGAGCGGCTTGCCCTGCAGCGTGCTCACGCTCATGAAGCGGCCGTCGGCGCTGATGTTCGCACTTCCGCCGACACCATTCCCGGGCGAGATCGTCGAGCCGATCAGCTGGACCACGCCGGTCTCGCGCGTCCAGTACCAGTACGACTGCGGGTCGTAGCCGACGACCACGCGGCCGTCGTTGCTCGCATCGGTCGCATAGGAGAACGGCACCAGGCCGAGCAGGAAGAGCTCGCCCGCGTCTGCCTGGGTGGCGGACAGGAGCGACGCGGAGGTTGCGAGCAGCAGGCACGCTGAGGTCGATCGGATCATGGTGGGATTCTGCCAGGTTTGGATTGGTCGGAGCTGCAGACTTGAGTTCGAAAAACGCCCACGCGCGGTTTCCCGCGCGAGGACGCAGGGGGTTGTTCACTGAATCAGTTGCACGGGCCCCACGCGGCGAGGATCGTCGCGAGGTCCGATGCGTTCACGATGCCGTCGCCGTTGAGGTCGGGGCTTGCGCCGCCCCATCCCGCGAGCACCGCCGCGAGGTCGCTGGCATCGACCGTGCCGCTGCCGTTCACATCGGCCGGGCACGGGTTCGAGGTCACGCCGACGCGGATGCGCGCGACCGCGTAGAGGCCGTTGGCGGTGTCGCCCGCGCGGAGCGTGAGCCAGCCGTTCGAGCTCAGGCCCGTGTGGCCGCCATCGCCGTTGTTGCCGGTCGAGCCGATCAGCGTGAGCTGGTTGCACGGTGTGCCGGTGAAGGTGGTGTCACCGGTCGGGCTGAACGGCGCGACGCCCATCGAGGACGCCTTCGCGAGGAGGCGCAGGCCGCCCGCCTCATCCCACGCGAGGATCGCGTTGCCCGTCTCGTTGAGCGTGGCATTGAACATGTTCGCCGAGAAGACCACCGTGCCGCTGTCGGCGACGCACAGGCTGGTGCTTCCGCTCAGGCTGTTCATCGCCCAGCCGCTGAGGCCGGGGACGGGGTCGGTCTCCTTGCAGACCGTGATGAGCGTGCCGTCGGGCTTGCGGACGCCAAAGAAGGTCGCTGGATTCGGCGAGGTGATCGACGAGCCGTCCGCGTTCATGAGGATGCCCTCGAACGCGAGCATGCCGTTGCGGTTGCGCACGAAGCCGCTGCTGTTCGGCGTCGAGAACACCTTGCCCGCGAAGCTCGGGTTGCTCGAGTCGGTGATGCCGGGGATCGACGCGCCCTTGCGGAGCAGGATCGAGAAGGTGCCGGCGTTCTCCGTCATGATCGCGGTGTTGTTCAGCGAGGTCGCGCTGCCGCCGAGCGTGGCGATGAAGGTGATGGTGCCGTCGTTGGCCACCGGACGCTGGCCGAAGGAGAGCGACGAGGTGTTGGCGATGGTGAGGCCCTTCGTGCCGGGGATCGCGTCGCCTTCGCGGGCGAAGATGCGGTTGCCGCCACCGGCGACGCCGATGTTCGTGAGATAGACGCTGTCGTTCGCGGTGGAGATGCCGCCGCCGACGAGCTTGCCCGAGAAGAGCACCTTGCTGCCGTTGAGGAACAGGCCGAACGAGTCGGGATTGACCGTGAAGCCGGCGAGGCCCGGCGCCGCGTCGCCCTTGCGCATGACGAGCTGGTCGGGACCATCCTTGAGGAGCACGATCGCCGCGTTGTTCGCGGTGACCGTGTCGCCGCCCGCAAGGGTCACAGAGAAGAGCGACTGTCCGAGTCCGTTCGTGCGCTGGCCCGAGCTGGCGGTCATCGTCGTCGAGTAGTACGCGCCGGCCGTGCCGGGGCACGCGTCGAGGCGCTGCGCCATGAGGACCGGCGTGCCCGTGGGCGGCACGAACCACATCGCCGTGTCGTTCTGGGTGGTGGTGCCCGAGTTGACGATGCCCGTGCCGGTCATGAAGCCCGAGACAAGGACGCCGCCGTCTTCGGAGATGTTGTTCGCCGAGACGATCGAGTTGTTCGCGCTGGCGGGGCGCGAGATGATCGCGCCGGCCGGCGTGTTGCCCGGAACACCCGAGCCGTTGCGCGCGACGACCGACCAGTTGTTTGCGAAGCCCGAGACGATCACGACGTGATTCGCCGTCCCACCCAAGTTGGTGATGTTGGGGCCGGCGATCTGAGCGCGGAAGGTGATCTTGCCGTTCTGATCGATGACGGGGTTGTTCAGCGAGTTCGGGACCCAGACCGCTCCGGCGATGCCGTTGATGTTGGCCGGCGAGATGCCGTCGTTGAGCGCGACGACTTCCCAGGTGCCGTCGGCGAGCACCGACGCGGTGATGGATGCCGAAAGGAACAGGCCGACGCACAGCTTGGACTTCGTGTTCATGGGACTCCTCTGATGGGGACGGGAAAGGCTCTTGTGGGAACCGAAAAGGTTTGAAGGCGACTCAAACTCAGCTTGATCCGGCGCAACGGCCGCCCACCGAGCACGGTGATACGGCCGCGGCATCGCCAAGCGGTTGCGACAAATCTATGTGCAGAATTCACCTCTGCAAACTTCCCTAGGGAATATCGTGTGATATCCTCAGGGAAAGTTTGGCGCCTCTGGGGACCCCGCTCGGGCACGCCGCGCCGCCCAAGTCCTGTAAAGTTCGCCCCGCAGACACGCTTGTCCTCAGGATGCACCTCGGATGGAAACCCCCCGCCACAAGCCAACCCGTGGAGCCCGACTCTCCAAGCGATCGCTGGGCAGCGATGCGCGCGAGGTCGCGGTTGCGAGGCCTGCGCCGACCCGGCGCGTCGAGTTGCTCGGCGCATTCCGCGACGACTGCGACGCGGCGATCACAGCCGTTCGCGACGCGGTGCGGTCGCTTTGCACAGCCATCGGGGTCGATCCGCTCAAGCCGCAGGAAGTCGCGCGGCGGCTGAAGCTCAACAAGAACCTCACCTGGAAGTTCGCCCGCATCCTGATCGAGCAGGACGCGCTCGACGCGGCGCCGATGCTTCCAGGCCCTGAAGGCGTCGTGATCTATCTCCGCGCCTTCGAGACTGCGGGCGTTGGACCGGACCTGGTCGACCAGCTCCGCCAGGCGATCGCGGGCTTCGACGCCATGGTGACCCGCCACTTCGGCGATCGCGGGGAGTTCGAGCTCGTCCTCGACGGGCTGCGCGCGGGCGCGAACCTCGAGCAGTCGCGGCGACTCGCGTTTCGCGGCTCGGCCGGCGTCTTCGGCATACAGGCCGGCGCGCGTGTGACGGCGCAGATCATCTCGCCCTGCCGCACCAGCTCCGATTTCGCCGACCTGACGATGGTCGTCGGGCTCGTCGGACTGCGTCGGCTCAGGCCCATCGCGACCCTTCCCGTGTTCCGCTCGCTGGTCTCGACGGGAAGCGCCATCGCGCCCGCGCGGCCGCTGATGTCGGGCGCGGCGGAAGGCCCGCCAGACTTCCTGGTGCGCGAATTCTCGTCGTTTCCCGAGGCGGGCGTGACGCGCGCAGAGGCCGATGGAAAGCTGACGATCTCGCTCGACAACGGGCCGATCGGACGGATTGGCGAGGCCGATCTCTTCTTCGCGAGCGTGCTCGAGCGGTCCTATCGGCGCGAGAGCGAGCGAAAGGACGATGGTCGCGACGACGACTTCGCCCAGTTCATCACCGCCATCACGATTCCTTCCGAGTACCTCGTCTCCGACCTGTTCGTGCACCGCTCGATCGATTGCCAGGACGCGCTGGACGCCAGCATGTTCGGCTCGCTGGCCGGGCCGACCGCCCACGACGCAGCGGCGCGCGAGCCGATGCGTATCCCGATCGACTGCACGCCGGTGATCCACGACGAACTCGGCGGCCCGGACCGCGCGAAGCTCCTCGAGGTCGCGAGCGCTCCGAACTATGTGCCGATGATCGAGCGGGCGTTCTCCGCGCTCGGCGAGGATCCGGCCGACTACCGCCTGATCCGCGTGGCGATGGCGTATCCGCCGATGCCCGCGTCGCTCATCGTGCGGTGGCGCCTGCCGGGCTGAACGCGCGGCCTAGACCGGCCCAATCAGACGGCCCCCATCAGACCGCCCCGATCAGACCGCTACGAACCCAAGATGAAGCTGCGCGTGGGCGAGATGCAGGCGCATCCATTCGTCATGCGACATCGCTCCGAACGCGGGGCTCGCGTGCGTGCAGCGCGCGCCAGAGTCGAGGCGATCGAGCACGCGGCGCACGCGCGCGAGGCCGTCGGCGGTCGAGGTACCTGGCGTCGGCAGGAACGCGGCCGATTCCTTCGGCAACTTGAAGCCCGCGGGCAGCGTCTTTCCGCTCGTCATGCGGCCCTTCATCAGGCGCGCGATCATGCGGATCGGCCACGCGATGCGGACCTCGGGCGGAAACCCGTCGATCGAGAACTCGATCGTCTTCGCGACATGGTCGAGGTTCTCCCCCGCCGTCCAGTTGCCCGTGACGCGCAGCGTGCCCGCGCGATCGGCGGCCTCGATCTTCGCGAGGTCCTCCTTCAGGCACCCCGTGCAGTGGAACGAAAGCTCGCGGCGCGGGGCCTTGCTGGTGTTGACCGGTGTGGCGGTGGCGCTCATGGTGCAGGTGTCTCGCTTGATGCAGGCGGTGCTTCCTCGCTGCGAAGCCCGAGGTCGTCGAGCAGACGATACTCGGTCGGGTTGTCGGGAAGCACCGCGTGGAACCCTTCCTCGAGGAACACGGCGACGAGGTTGAGCGCGGCGATCGCGACGGCGATGCCGACGACCGCGCGCGACGCGCCCGCGAACGGCAGGCGCTCGGCGCGCCGCGGCAACACCAGCATGTGCAGCCCGCTCACGAGGATCACCGTGGCAAACACGACGAACGCCCACGAATAGAGATGCATGCCGAGCATCGGCTCGCCGTAGCCCGGGTCGCCCGGCGCGATGTGGATGAGCGTCTGCCGGCCCGACATCGTGGCGCCAGCGAGCGCGGCGATGATGCTTGCGCCGTAGCACTGCGCGTAGTCGTTCGCGTCGACCTCGCGCCGCCACGAGCGCGCGAGGAGCCACGAAGGGCCCGCCACGCAGAGGAGCATCGCCATGCGCTGCAGGATGCAGAGCGGGCACGGCATGTCGCCCTGCAGCTGCGCGGCGAACGCGCCGAGCAGCACGCCGCACACGGCGAGGATCGAGAACATGGCGAGGATGGCGCGGAATGCGTTCATGCGGCGCTCAGAGCGAGATCGGCAGCGTGTCGGTCGCGTGGTGTCGGAAGAGAAGAAGCATCGCGACGAGCGCGAGCACGAACAGCACCCCCGCCGCGCGGTGCTTGCCGCGCCACATGGCCACGAAGGTCAGCACGATGAGGAGGAAGATCAGCGTGTCCATCGGTCACGGCCTCGTCTTCGGCGTGAGGAGGTCGGCGCGCGTCGCGGGCGCGTCGTTCGTCGGCTTCGCGTTCATCGTGTACCACGCCTCGGCCGACCAGATCTTCTCGCCGTCGGTCGACTCTGGATTCGCGTGGAGGTAGACCACGCGGCCGGCCTTGATGCCGGGCGCGCGCAGGAAGACCGTGTCGCCCGCGGCCGATGGAACGGCCTCGACGACCTCCACCGCCTCGTCGTCGATCTTCGGACCGCCGTACTGCGCGGTCGCCTCGTAGCGCCACTGGCGCAGCGCGAAGTTCTTCGCGTCGCGCAGCCATGCGACATCGATCGCGCGCGTGAACTCGACCGTCAGCCCGTCGGGCTCGGCCGAGACGCGCGCGATCTCGAACGCGTCCTTGCCGCTCGAGCGCAGGCGCTCGAGGCCGAAGCGCTTGTCGCGCCAGTTCCAGTTGCCGCCCGAGCCGATCGAGCCCGCGTAGAGGCACCCGTCGGGCCCGTACACGAGGCGCTGCACGCCGCCCTCGAGGCCGTTGCCGACGCGGTACGCGCACCCCTGCAGCTCGCCCGCGACGACCTCAAGCGACACGCGGTTGATGCCGCCGAGCGTGAGCTCGGACAGCCACAGGTCGCCCTTGTAGCGGCCGTCGCGGATCACAAGCGGCGTCGTCGGCGAGTTGGCGATCTCGTTCTGCGGCAGCCACACGGCGGGCGGCGACGGCGGATTCTCGCTGTTGAGGCTCGGCACGCCGCCCTCGGGGTAGACAAGCGACTTCTGCGTGCCGTTGTAGTGGCCGTAGAAGCGGCCGTTCTTTGCGTGGACGAGCTTGCTCGCGGGCAGCCACGCGCCCTGGTTGTCGCTCACGAACGCGTCGCCCGACGGGGTGACCTCGACGCCGTTCGGGGTGCGGAAGCCGCCCGCGATCCACTCGACATCCTTCGACGCGATGTTGATGCGGTAGAGCGTGCCGCGGTGCGCCGGATTCGGGCCGTTGAGGCCGACGGTGTCGCCGATCACGCCTTCGCGC
>CAIXEV010000255.1 GCA_903918555.1 uncultured bacterium
CCCTGCCGCCGGTGGATTTCAACCGCATCAATGCGCAGAACGCCAAGCAGGTGATCGTGCAGAAGGTGCGCGACGCCGAACGCGAGCGGCAGTATGACGAATACAAGGACCGCATCGGCGAAGTGGTGCATGGCGTGGTCAAGCGCTCGGAATTCGGCTCGGTGGTTGTCGACCTGGGCAAGGCCGAAGGTGTTGTGCGCCGCGACGAGATGATCCCGCGCGAAGTGTTCCGCCCCGGCGACCGCATCCGCGCCTATGTCTTCGACGTGCGCCGCGAACAGCGCGGCCCGCAGATCTTCCTGTCGCGCACCCATCCGCAGTTCATGGCGAAGCTCTTCGCGCAGGAAGTGCCCGAAATCTATGACGGCATCATCGAGGTGAAGGCGGTGGCCCGCGATCCGGGCTCGCGCGCCAAGATCGGCGTGGTGTCGAACGATTCCTCGATCGACCCGGTCGGCGCCTGCGTCGGCATGCGCGGCAGCCGCGTGCAGGCCGTCGTGCAGGAGATCCAGGGCGAGAAGATCGACATCATCCCGTGGTCGCCCGACACCGCGACCTTCGTCGTCAACGCGCTCGCGCCGGCCGAGGTCGCCAAGGTCGTGCTCGACGAGGACGACCACCGCATCGAGGTCGTGGTGCCGGACGAGCAGCTCTCGCTCGCGATCGGACGCCGCGGCCAGAACGTGCGCCTCGCCTCGATGCTGACGGGCTGGGCGATCGACATCCTGACCGAGGCCGAGGAATCCGAGCGCCGGCAGGAGGAGTTCCGCACCCGCTCCGCGCTCTTCGTCGAGGCGCTGGACGTCGACGACGTCATCGCCGGCCTGCTGGTGACCGAGGGCTTCACGCGCGTGGAGGAGGTCGCCTCCGTCGCGGTCGAGGACCTCGGCGCGATCGAGGGCTTCGACGACGCGATCGCCGAGGAGCTGCAGGCCCGCGCCACGGCCTGGGTCGAGAAGCGCGACGCGGAATACGACGCGAAGCGCCGCGAGCTCGGCGTGGGCGACGACGTCGCCGCGATCGAGGGCCTGACCCCGGGGATGCTGGTGGCGCTCGGCGAGAAGGGCGTGAAGACGCTCGACGACCTGGGCGACCTCGCCGGCGACGAGCTGGTGGAGATCCTGGGCGCCGGCGAGATGGACGCCGACACCGCCAACGCGATCATCATGAAGGCGCGCGAGCACTGGTTCGCCGAAGAGGGGAAGAACTGAACGCGATGACGCAGCTCGCCGAAGCGCTGGACGACGCGACGCCGATGGCCGAGGGCGAACGCCGCTGCCTCGCCACCGGCGAGGTGCGCCCGCGCGAGGCGATGCTGCGCTTCGTGGCCGCGCCCGACCCCGAGCTGGGCCTGGTCCCCGACATCGCCGGGACCCTGCCGGGCCGCGGCCTGTGGACCAGCGCGACGCGCGCGGCGGTCGCCGCCGCGGTCGAGCGCAACGCGTTCTCCCGCGCCGCGCGCCAGAAGCTGCGCGTCGCGCCGGACCTCGCCGACCGCGTCGAGGCGGCGCTGGCGCGG
>CAIXEV010000256.1 GCA_903918555.1 uncultured bacterium
ATCGTGTCGTAGACGGCGAGGGTGTCGTCCACCGAGCCGCCTGGCGAGTTGATGTAGAAGTTGATGTCCTGCCCCTTCTTCTGGTTCTCGAGGTAGAGCATCTGCATCATCACGCGCGCGGCCGACGAGTAGCTGATCTCGCCGATCAGGAAGACGACGCGGTTCTCGAGCAGCAGCTCGTCGATCGTCATCTCGCGCGTGCGCTGGTAGGAGGTCGCGTTGAGCACTTCATGGCGCTTCTCTGGGGGGAGCGAGGCGATGATGTGCGGCAGATGCGCTTCGAGAATGGAAGTCATGCGCGGGGCCTATCTGGAGTCGGGTTCTGAACGCGGTCTAGTCGAACTGACGCAATGCGCCCGTCGTTCCTCGAGTTGCGCCCGGAGGCGAGTCGTCGAGGAGGGCGGCGGGATCGTATCGGCGTGAAGTTGATCGGCAAGCCAATGAAGGAACTTCGGATTCCTTTCAGAAGATTGGCCGAGCGCGGCCGCCTTCGGCAGATGAAGCACCTGCGGGGAGGCTCGCGAATGGGCAACAACTACGCGAATTTCCAACGGAATTCTGCAGGATCGATGCCGCGCGGCGCGCGTGTCTCGGCCGGGTCGGCTCCATCGCCCGACGCGGGCAGGTAGAGCGAGAAGGTCGTGCCCGACTTCGAGGAGGCGGTCAGCTCGAGTCGGCCGCCGTGTCGCTCGGCGATCTTGCGCGCCACCGCGAGCCCGAGGCCGGTGCCCCGCTGGCCCTTCGAGCTGACGAACGGCTCGAACAGCCGCGCCTTCACCGCGTCGGGAACGCCGGCGCCGTTGTCGCGCACCGAAAGCACGACCTCGTCGCGATCCGCGATGTAGCCCGAACCAAGCGTGACCATGCCGACGCGCTCGGGTGCGGCCTCGATCGCGTTCATCGCGAGGTTGGTGAGCGCCTGGTGGATCGACGGCGCGTCGAGCGACGCGGGCGGAAGCGCATCGTCGAGTTCGAGCAGCACGCCCACGCGGCGACGGCCCGCCGCCGGCGCGAGCAGTTCACGCACTTCACGCAGGATCTCGTTCGCGTCGGTCGGCTCTGGCTCGAGCGGACGCTCCTTCGCCCACGCGAGCATGTTGAGCGCGAGCGCGTGGATGCGGTCGAGGTTGCGCTGGAGGACCGGCCAGCCTTCCTGCGCGCGGGGGAGATCGCCGCGCGACAGCGCGAGTTCGACCGCATCGGCGCCGAACCGCATGCCCTGCAGCATGTTCTTGATCGAGTGGCTCAGCGCCGCGACCGTCTCGCCGATGAGCGCGAGGCGTTCCTGCGTTCCGTGCGAAGGCCGCTGCCCGCGCGCGGCGATCGCGAGGGTGGCGATCTCGGCGGCGCGCTCCATGCACGCGACTTCACGCGGGCTGCAGGCGCTTCCGGCACGCCGCAGGACGAATGCGCCGCGCAGCGAGCCGACGGCGCCGAACGGCGCCACGAGAAGTTGCGCGTGCGATGACGCGTGCGAGGGATCATGCTCCCCCGCCACGAGGATCTCGCCAGCGTCGAGCGCGCGGCGCACGAGGTCGAGCGGGACGCGCGGCCCGGCGCCACCGTGCGAGGGCGCGACGAACGAGTCGAGCCGCGGGTCGGTCGCGCGCAGCGCAAACACCTCGCAGGACAGTTGCGCCGCGGCCGCACGCGCAGCCTCGGCGAGGAACGCGTCTGCGTCGGTCGGCTCGGTGGCGCGGGCGAGGATCGCAAGCACGAGCGCCGCTTCGGGATCGCGCGGCGTCTCGGCCGCCTCGCCGCGCGATGGATCGCCGTGCGCCGCCTCTCCGCGCGATGGGTCGCCGCGCGCCGCCTCTCCGCGCGCCGCCTCTCCCCGCACCGCGACGCCCGCGATCCCCGCGCCGTCGTCGACCGGACTCGCAGGGGTCTGGCCTTCGCGCACGACGAGGAAGTCGCTGTCGCCGCAGCGGATGCGGTCGCCCGCCGTGATCGGCACCGACCCGCTGATCCGCGCGCCGTTCACGAAGGTCCCGTGACGGCTGCCGAGGTCGCGGATGCGCCACGAACCCTGGTCGGGCGTGAGCTCCGCGTGCCGCCGGCTGATGGTCTGGTCGGTGAGGTCGAGCGCCTCGGTCGAGCGGCCGACGAGCTGCGGCTCCCGCTCTGGGAGCGGAAAGGCGCGGCCTCGGTCGGGCCCTCTCACGACGACGAGCGCGAGCATGTGTCCATCCTACGGCACCGCGCTCTACCATGCCTTCATGGCAGAGCCGCTCCAACCCTCGATGCGCGTCGTGATCCTGCACGGCAAGGACGCGTTCACGATGCAGGAGCGTCTGCGGCGATTCCAGCACGCGCTGATGGCCGCGCACGGCGAGGTCTCGCGCTTCGACTTCGACGGCGGCAGCGCGAGGCTCGTCGATGTGCTCGATGAACTCCGCACCTTCGGGCTGCTCGCGACGCACAAGCTCATCGTGGTCGACAAGGCCGACCAGTTCGTCTCCGGCGAGGAGACCCGGCGCGCGCTCGAGCGGTACGCCGAAAGCCCGATGCAGGAGGCGACGCTCGTCCTGCGCTCGGAGGCATGGCGCCCCGGCAACCTCGACAAGCTCGTGGCGAAGGTCGGCACCGTGCTCAAGTGCGAGCCGCCCGACGCAGCGACCGCGATCGCCTGGTGCGGCCGCCGCGCCGAGAAGGAGCACGGCATCGCGATCGACGACGCGGCCGTCGAGGCGCTCGTCGAGCGCGTCGGCAGCGACCTCGCGCGGCTCGACACCGAACTCGCCAAGTTCGGCGCCTATCTCTCGAGCGAGCCGGAGGGCAAGCGCCGCGTCACGCGCGCGCTCGTCACGGCGCTCACGGGCCAGAGCCGCGAGGAAGCCGCGTGGGAGGTGCAGGAGGCGGTGCTGA
>CAIXEV010000257.1 GCA_903918555.1 uncultured bacterium
CGCGGTCGACGAGGTAGCGGTCGAGGCGCTTGTCGAGGTCCTTCAGAAGCTCGAACTCGACCGTGACGGGACTCTCGTCGTCCTTCGCCGCGTTCTCCTCGTAGATCGCGAAGAGCGCGTCGCGGTCGATGGCGCCGCCGGCGCCAAGCAGCGACGCGGTGCGGTCCTGCCGCACGCGTTCGTCATCGGGCGAGCCTGGATTGCTCGTGTCAGCCACAACCGCCTGCGATCAGCCGCCGGGCGTCGGGGCGGGCGGCACGACGGGCGCCGGCGTGGTTCCGCCTTGTTCGCCCGTCTGCTGCTCCTTGATGATCGAGTTGAAGAGATCGTCGCTGCCGGTCGAGGTCGCAGGCGGCGCGACGGTGGTCTTGACCGGAATGTCCGCAGCGGCGGGCACGGCGATCGGCTTCGCGAGCGCGACGAGGCCGGTCAGGCGCGTCTTGGCGACATCCGCGATGCTCGGCCACTTGCCGCCGGCGATCGTCGAGACTTCCTCGAGGTACTTCTTCGAGGCGTCGAAGTCGCCGCGGCTCTCGGCGACGGCGGCGCGGCCGAAGAGGCTCGAGAAGAGGACCGGTGCGATGTGGTCGCGGTTGCCGCCGCCGAGCTGTTCGGCGATCTTCGCGGCCTTCGCGTAGTTGTCGTCGGCGGCTTCCTGCGCGATCTTGCGCGCGGCTTCGTCGAGCGGAACGGCGGGGGTGGTGCCGACGGCGGGCGAGAGCTCGCCGCGCTGGATCTGGCCGAGGCGGAGGTCGCCCGCGGCGATCAGCGCCATCATCGCGACCTGCGGAATCTCGGCGTGGTCCTTCGCGACCTGCTCGAGCGGCTCGGGCATGCGCGACTCGGACGCCGTCGAGAGCTCGGTCCACGCGCCGGCCGACTTCGCGACCTGCTGGCGGTTGTAGTAGTTCCATGCGAGCACGCCGCAGGCGACAAGCAGGACGACGAGCAGGTAGTTGCTGCCGTTCTTCTTGAGCCAGTAGACGAAGTCGTCATTGAGCCGGCTTTCGGTGAGGTCGGTGGTCTGCACCTGACGGAGACGGGACTTGTCCGAGGCCTTCTGATCCATAGTCGGGACACTCTATCGGCAGACGGGGGGATGCGCCAAGGGCGAAGGCCCGAAGTCCCGTCCTGGCCGCGGGTTCCGTCGGGGCGTGCGCAGGCGGGGGCGGGAAAGCCGCGTTTCTGCGCGTTTCCTAGCGGTTGGCCGCCAGGACCAGCTCGGCGGCGTCCGCAAAGCCGTGGGCGTCGTGGTGACCGACCCTGCGGTCCGACACGGCCTCGATCCGCGGGTCGGCGTTGCCCATCGCGATCCCGAGGCCGGCGTCGCGCACCATCTCGAGGTCGTTGAGCCCGTCGCCGACGGCGACCGTCTCCGCGGGGTCGATCCCGTAGTCGGCGCAGAGGGCCTCGATCGCCGTCCACTTGTTCACGCCGCGGGCGAACGCCTCGAGGATGTGGGTGGGCGAGCCGGTCGCGGACTCGGCCGTGAGCGCCGACCAATGCTGGACCGCGATCTCGTCGCCGAGCTCGCTGCGGAGGCGCTCGACGATGGGCGCCAGAAGCTCGCCGTGCGCCACCGTGCCGACGCGCACGGTGTGACCCTGCTCGTCGTGATGCGCCAGCGACGCCACGCGGCGGTAGGTGAGCGGCAGGGTCTTGAACCACCACTCGGTCGCGGGGTCGAAGCGCTGCTCGCCGACGATCACATAGTCGACGCCCGCCTGCGTGTGGTCCTGGAGAAGCTGCACGAGGTGCTCGTACTCGGCGAGCACGGCGGCGACATGCCGCACGGTTTCGGGCGATGGCCCGCGCCGCAGCACCACCGCGCCGTCGCGGGCGTCGTGCACGAGCGCGCCGCCGGCGGTGATCGCGTGGCCGGCGTGGTTGATGAAGTCGAGCACATGGTCGCACTCGCGAAGGGCGCGGCCCGTTGCCGGAATCACCTCGACGCCCGAGTCCTGCAGGCGACGGATCGCGTCGAGGTTGCGCGTGCTCACGCGCCCCTGGCGGTCGAGCAGGGTGCCGTCGAGGTCGGTGATGAGCAGTCGGTAGCGCATGGGTTCGGGAGGGGAAGAAGGGATGGTAGGAATCCGCGCGAATCCGCGCGGCCTTTCCACTATCTTCCCGTGCGTGCAGCCGCCCGGAGCACTCAACGCCCCGCCGACGCCGCTCCATGTCGCGGACGGCCCTGTCTTCATGCCGGCGGTCGAGGCGATGCTGAAGGGCGTGCTCGAGTCGCAGGTCCCGGTCGGGCTCGTCGCGGCGGGCGTCGGCAACCGCTGGGCGACGCTCCTCGCGACGGCGCAGCAGGACGCGGTGCAGAAGCTCCTGGCGCGGCATCAGACCGAGATCGTGGTCGGCGGCGACGGCGCGCGCGCGGTGACGCTCGCGCTCGCGGCGGTGCGCGCGCGGCGGAGCGCGGTGGCGATGGTTCCAGCGGCCGACCTCGTGGTCGCGCTCGATGCGATGCGCGACGCGCGCGCGTCGTTCACGGACCCCGAGCACGGCCTCGCCGTGATCCTCGAGGACGATCCCGTCGGCGAACCCGGCATCTGCCCGCGGCGGCTTGCGCGGGACGCGGGCCTCGCGATCCTCGAGCCAGGCGACCTCTCCGCGCTGCGCGACTCGATCGAGCAGGCGTTGCGGCTCTCGCGCGCGGGCGTCGTGCCCGTCGCGATCGTCGTCCACCGCGTGCTGCTCGAGTCGTGCGAGACGATCCTCGCGCGCCCGAACCGCGTGGTGAGCGGCGTCGACGAACTGATCCTGCAGCGGAAGCTGCGGCCGATCGCGCGCACCACCGACTCGGGCGATCTCCTGCGGGTCGCGCGGCGGTTCGAGCTCAATGTGGCCACGAGCCTGCCGAGCCCGGGAGAACGCGAGGTCATCGGATTCATCGCGGTCGGGGCCTGCGAGCGTGCGCTTGCGCATGTCCTCGACGAGCTCGGGCTCGCCGGACGCGTGCCGGTGCTGCGGCTCGGCCTCGTCTCGCCCGTCGACGACTCGGTCCTGCAGCGGTTGCTCGACCGCGTGCAGCAGGTCGTCGTCCTCGAGCCGCGGCCTGGATCCGTCGCGTCGTTCGTGATCGAGGCCGCCGACCTCCTGCGCCGTCGCGGCGCGCGCGTGCCGCCGATCGCCTCGCGCGAGCTGCCGCCGCGCGCCGACGGCGAGGTCCCGTACCTGACGGCGGGCGACGCCGTGCGCGCGTCGCTCCTCGTGCGACGCATCATCCACCTGCTGCACGCCGTGCGGCCCTCGCTCGATGTCGCCGCGCGGCTCGAGAGCCGCGACACGGAGCTCGAGTCGATCGCCGTGCCCGCGCGCGACAGCGGCCTCGGCGCGGCGGGCGCGATGCGCCTCGTGCACCAGACGCTCGTCGAGCTCGATCAGGAACTCCGCTCGCGCGCCGCCGCGGAGGAGCCGGCGAAGAACGCCCCGGTGCGCACGCTCGCGCTCGATGCGCTGCCTCCGCGCGGCGATGTGACCGACCGCGTGATCGTCGAGACCTATTCGCGCCGCCGCTTCGTGCGCGAGGGGACCGAGGCGATTCGCCAGGCCGCATGGGACGGCATCGACCGGCTGATCGTCATCGTCGATGTCGGCGGATCGGGCGATGTGGACCTCGCGCGCCTCGCGGATGCGGCGATTCCCTCGGGCGCGAGCGAGCGCGTGCGCGTGTCCCGCGTCGACATGAACGACCGCGCCGCCCTGCGCGAGCGGCTGCTCGGCGCGGCCGACCTGACCGGCGTGTCGGTCGTCGTCGCGACCGACGGGCCGCCGCCGCGGCTCGATCCGGAGGCGATCGACCGGCAGTTCGTCGAGCGCGACCGTCTCGGCTACCAGCCGCAGCAGCGCCTCGTGTGGAGCGCCGACATCGCCTGCGAGATCCGCCCGCCCGCGATCGCGGGGTTGCTCGACGAGGCGGAAGAGCAGGGCGCCACGCCGATCCAGGGCAGCTTCACGAGCGACGATGTCGGCATGCGCGTCGACGGAGTCCAGTTCCGCGCGATGACGATCTCGGAGCAGGTCGAGGTGGTGCGCACCAAGCCGCCGATCACCGCCTACTCGCGCGGAGCCGTGGGCCTCGCGGCGCCGCGACCCGTGCACGCCGACCAAGGGGTCTACCGCGCGCACATCGCCGGTCTGCGCGGATCGATGCCGGGGCTCGTCGCGTCGATCCTCGCCGGCGCCGGGCGCGCGATGGGCTACCGCGTCGAGATCGCTTCGAACGACGAGCCCTGCGGCCGCGGGCGGCGCGCGTGGGCGCAGGTCCTCTTCGTGCGGATGCGCGGCAACGACGCGCGCGCGCCGCGCACGGCGTCGATTCCGTACGGCGAGGCCGACCTCGTGCTCGGCGTCGACGGCGTCGAGACGCTGCGCGCGCTCGGGCCCGACGCGTCGCTGCGCGTCGCGAGCCCGAACCGCACCGCGGTCGTCGCGAACGACGGCCCGCTCGAGGACCAGTTCGACGAGGCGCGCGTGGCGGCGTGCTCGGCGCTCGTCGGCGCCGTCGAGCGCGTGGCGCTCGCGACGCATTCGTCGGTCGACGACTACGCGTCGCTCTGCCGCACGAACCTGCTGTCCGAGCGCCTCGCCGATGTGGCGCTCCTCGGGCTTGCGTTCCAGCGCGGGCTCGTGCCCGTGTCGCTCGAGGCGATCGAGGGCGCGATCCGTGCCGCGGAATCGCGCGGATTCGGCCGCTGTTTCGAGGCATTTTCGTTCGGACGCCGCCTCGAGTCGGGCGCGGTGGTGCGCCGCGCGGTCGAGGAGCGGGAGCCGGTCGAGCGCCTCGTGCGCCGGCTTGCGCTCGAACTCGTGCGCGAGCGATTCGGCGGAAGCCGGCGCGCCGAGCGCTATGCGCTGAGCGCCACGAGCCTGGCGGTCGGGTTCGGCCGACTTGGCGGTGGCGAGGAAGTCGACCGCGCGACCCGCGCCGTCGTGACCGCGCTGCACCGCTCGATCGTGTGGGGCGGCACGCGGATGATGTATGTCTACGAGCGGCTGGTGAACGGGCTACTCAAGGCCGATCCAACGGGCGATCTCGCCGTGATCGCCGCCGAGCCGCTCGCCGACGCGCTTCTCTTGCGCGACCTGATGTATGTCCTCTCGATGTCGACGAGCCTCGAGCAGCGCCGCCGTATCCGCGAGCGCCTCGGCGTGCGCGCGTCGCACGGCGACAAGCTCGAGCGGCGGTTCCTGAGCCGATTCGAGCTGCTCCTCGGCACCAAGCGCTACCGCCTCGACTTCCGCTCGAGCGACTGGCCCGCGGAGGTCGTGCGCGTGCTGCGGCCGGTGGTGCCGTGGCCGTTCCGCGGCGACGCGCGCGGCCAGGAGGTGCGCGCCTACGCGATCTCGCTCGCCGAACGCGCCGCGAAGGGTTTCGCCGACGATCCCGCGCAATGGGCGATGTGCATGCGCCGCTTCGCGATGCTCGCCTCGGACGGCGGCCTCCGCACGCTCGGCGCGACGGAACTGCGCGCAAGCGTCGAGGGGTTGTAGGGGCGCAAGCCGGTTTCGGTGGCGAATGCTCAAGCCCGAGCGCGGAGCGTGGGCATTTCGGGACCGCCGCTGCGCGGCGCTCTGTCGTGGGCTCGAGGGGTTCAGCTAGCACTGCTTCCTCGCTGCGCGAG
>CAIXEV010000258.1 GCA_903918555.1 uncultured bacterium
AGGTGCGGCCATCGCCCATCACGCCGACCGACTTCACGGGCAGTAGCACCGCGAAGACCTGGCTCGTCGAGCGATAGAGGTTCGCGGAGACGATCTCCTCGAGCAGGATGCGGTCGCACTCGCGCAGGACATCGAGCTTCTCGCGGGTGATGTCGCCGATCACGCGCACGGCGAGACCGGGGCCTGGGAACGGGTGGCGCCAGACCATCTGCTGCGGCAGGCCGAGGACCTCGCCGAGCGCGCGCACCTCGTCCTTGAAGAGAAGGCGCATCGGCTCGACGAGCTCGAAGCCGAGCTGCTCGGGAAGGCCGCCGACATGGTGGTGGAGCTTGATGTTCGCGCTCGTGCCGGCGTGACCGTGGCCGGACTCGATCACATCGGGATAGAGCGTTCCCTGCGCGAGGAACCGCACATCGCCCGGGATCGACTTCGCCGCTTCCTTGAAGACATCGATGAAGCGGTGCCCGATGCGGCGGCGCTTCTCCTGCGGCTCGACGATTCCCGCGAGATCGCCGAGGAACTCGCGGCTCGCGTCGACGACGCGGAGGTCGACGTCGAAGTGATCGCGGAAGGTCGTCTCGACGAGGTCGCGCTCGTTCTTCCGCAGCAATCCGTTGTCGACGAAGATGCAGACGAGCTGCTTGCCGATCGCCTTCGCGAGGAGCGCGGCGACGACCGAGCTGTCGACGCCGCCCGAAAGCCCGCAGATCACCTTCGAGTCGCCGACGCGGGCCTGGATGCGCGCGCACTCGGCGTCGACGAAGTCCGACATCCTCCACGATCCCGCGCAGCCGCAGGCCTTGAACAGGAAGTTGGCGAGCATGTCGCCGCCCTGCGGGGTGTGGGTCACCTCGGGGTGGAACTGGACGCCATAGAAGCGGCGCGCGCTGTCGCGCACCGCCGCGAACGGACAGGTGCCCGTGCTCGCGAGCACCTCGAAGCCGGCGGGCACCTTGGTGACCTGGTCGCCGTGGCTCATCCAAACGGTGGCGTGCGCGTCGACGCCGGCGAACAGGTCCGCCGTCTCCTTCACATCGATCTTCGCGCGGCCGAACTCGCGGTGGCTTGCGCTCTCGACCTTGCCGCCGAGGAGGTGGCTCATCAGCTGCATGCCGTAGCAGATGCCGAAGACCGGGATGCCGAGCGTGAAGATCGCGGGGTCGCAGGTCGGCGCCCCCTTCTCGAAGACGCTCGCGGGACCGCCCGAGAAGATGATGCCCTTCGGGGCAAGGCGCTTGATCTCGCCGACCGAGATCGAGGGCGAGACAAGCAGGCTGAACACGCCGCTTTCACGAACGCGGCGCGCGATCAGCTGCGCGGTCTGGCTTCCAAAGTCAAGGATGAGGACCGTTTCGGTGCCGGGTGGTGGCGTGTCGACCATGGTGGGGGGCAGAATGTAGCACCGTTGGTGCTCACGCGCCCACGCCGAAATCCCCAGTGAAAGTGGCGCTTTGAGGCCGGCCGCGAGGCTCAGGCGCCCATCGCGAGGCGCTCGCCGACGATCGGCGGAAGGCCGACGGCCAGCGAACGGCGGAGAACCTCGGCCACGTCGTACTCGACGCGCTGCAGCTCGAGCAGGTTGCGGCCGATGTCGAGGACCGCGTAGCTCGCACGCGGATCGCGGTCGCGAGGCTGCCCGACCGAGCCCGGGTTGATGATCGATCGACCCGCCTTGGGGAGCTCGATCACGATGCCGTGTCCTTGGATGCTGTGTCCTTGGATGCTGTGCCCTTGGATGCTGTGCCCTTGGATGCTGTGCCCTTGGATGCTGTGCCCTTGGATGCTGTGCCCTTGGACGCTATGCCCATGAACATGGAGATCGTGCTCCGCGACATCGGTCACGCCGATGGAGTCTCGCGCCGACTTGACGCCAGTCGTGAAGCACGACGGCACATGCGTGTGCCCCACGAGGCAGAAGCGCTCGCCGAACCAACCGAACGCCTCGGCGGCATCCTGCTTGGTCCGGAGGTAGGTCATGCCGTCCTCGGTGGGGACAGGCGAGTCATGCACACCAAGCAGCGTCTCGGAGATCGCGAACGACGACGGCAGCGAGCCGACGAAGGCGAGCGAGTCGGGCGACATGGTGCGCCGCGCGAACGCGATGCCCGCGCGGGCGACGGGATTCCAGCTCTTGGTGACCTCGGGATGGAGGAGCGCGTCCTCGTGGTTGCCGCGAATGCTGAGGCGGCAGTTCGAACGGACGAGCGCCAGGCACTCGGCCGGCTCGGGGCCGTAGCCCACGATGTCGCCGAGGCAGAAGATCGCATCGACATTGCGGACCTCGCAGTCACGCAGGACCTGCTCGAGCGCAACGCGGTTGCCATGGATGTCGGAGATGATCGCAAGTCTTGGCACGCTGATCCTCAGCTCGGACTCGTTCCCGCCGGCTGCCCACGCTCCGCGCGTCGGCCGATCGGTTGATGCCATGGGACTCATCGGATCGGCCGGGCATCTCGGCCGGATCCGCAACGAACGACGCAAACACCCGCAAACAGCATCCCTGCAGCCCGCTTCCACGGCTGCACCACGATGTCCTCGCTCACAACCCGCTGGACTCGTCCACCTTCGGATCTATCGGCGGCAACGCCAGACTTCTCCTCGGCGAAGGACATCGAAATCCACGCATCGAGGCTGCGGCGCCCTACCGCTGGCACATCCCGCGCGACCTCACCCAAGAAGACCCGTATCGGGCTCGCCGTCATTCACGGAACCCCCGTTCTACGAAGTACAAGCCCGTTCTACGAAGGACAAGCCCGCTCTACGAAGGACAAGCCCGCTCTACGATGTACAAGCCCGTGCTACGAAGTACAGGTCCGCCATTTCCGCGGAGTCACGCGGACTTCGCCCGAAACGCGCCTTCTGCATCGCGCGCCACGATGCCGCGAAGCTCGAGTTCGAGCGCCGCGGTCGCGATGCGCGGCACAGTCCACGCAAGCTCGCGCTCGAGTTCGTCGAAACCGGCCCTGCCGAGCCTTCGTACCGCCGCGAGGATCGCAGCGGCGTCGTCGGAACATGCCGGCGCGGGCGTCGCGGCCCCGCGCGAAGCCCGGGACGGCGGCGACGAACCCTTCGCTGCCGCGCGCGATGGTCGCGCCGCGCGATGGATGGCGCGGGCACGATCGGCGGCTTCCTGCGCGCCCATGACCAGCGTGCGCGATTCGGCGAGGAGCTCGATCACATCGTCGGCACCCGTCACGAGGCTCGCCCATCCCTCGCGAATCGCGCGGTGGCAGCCGGCGGACGACGGACTCGTCACGGGACCCGGCATGCATGCCGCGTCGCGCGAGAGGTCATCGACCGCGATCCGCGCCGTGAGCAGCGCACCCGAGCGCGATGCGGCCTCGATGACGACGGTGACGAGCGACAGCGCCGCGATCACGCGGTTCCGGCGCGGGAAGAGATCGGGCCGTGCTGTCACGAACGACGGCTGCTCGGTCAGGAGCGCGCCGCCGCCCTCGACGAGCGAGTCGAACAGGCCCGCGTGCTCGGCGGGATAGGGATTCGAGAAGCCCGTCGCCAACACCGCGATGGACCGCCCCCCCGCACGAAGCGCGCCGCGATGCGCCTCCGCGTCGATGCCTCGCGCGCCACCCGACACGATCGCGACGCCGCGCTCCGCGAGCGCCACCGCGAGCGCGCCTGCCTGCAGGCATCCATACGCGGTGGCGCGGCGCGAACCGACGATGGCGACGGCGGGCTCCGGGTCCGCCGAGAGTTCGCCGCGCACGAACAGGAGTTCGGGCGGATCCGGCGACGCCCGCAGGAGCTCGGGGTAGTCGGCGTCCGACAGGATGCGGAACTGCACCCCGGCGCGCTCGGCCGCCGCCCGCTCCGCCTCGAGCGCACCACCAGCCCCGCGGGCGGCGGACAGGATCCGCCCCGCCTCCGCCGGCTCGACGCGCAGCGCTGCGGCGACCACGGGTGGATCAGCCTCGAGCGCACGCGCAAACTCGCCACACGCAAGGCGCAACTGGCGAAGACGACCGAGCCCGACTCCCGGGACAAGGAGGAACCGGAGCGCCGCGTCGACCTCCGCGTCGCGATCGGACGGAGGCATGGCATCGCCTTCGCCCCCGAGGGACCGTTCATGTGTTGATTGAGCTTCACGCACGATGCAAGACTACCGGCGCCGCGAGGGCACCCGCAGATTTCTGCATGTTTTACAGGAGACTTTCTCGCGCATCACGCGCGCCGCTCAACTTCGGCCGGCGGTCGAGATCCAGCGGTCCTCGCTGAGCCCGTGAAACAGGCTCAGCGCGTCGAGCGCGCGATCGGTCGCGCAAGGAAGCGATGGCTCGTCCTCGCCTTCGGGCTCGACCTCGCCACGCAGCGCTTCAGTCTCGGCCCGCGCCACGGACTCGACGACGCTCCCGCCATCGATCGTCGCGATGGACTCAGCCTTCGGAAGCGCCGCGGCTTCCTGCTCGTCGGAAGCGGACTGCTTCGGCTCGACGATGACGGCGCCCGCTCCCGAGGCACGCGTCATCTCCGACATGCAGACGGCCTCGGCATCCGCGGCAAGCACGGACTCGGGCATCTCGATCACTTCACCGTCCACGCACGCGAAGGACTCGTCTTCCGACGAATCGACCTCGACCTCTACCTCGACCTCGCGTTCGTCTTCGTCTTCGCCGTCGACATCGTCTTCAACATCCACTTCACGATCGTCTTCAACATCGAGCTCGGCTTCGGACTCGACCTCAGCAACCGCCGCCTCTGCGTCGATCGCGCCGAACGCCTCGTCAAGGCGCGACGACGGCGCAGGCTGATCAAGCACCGCCACGGCCGCCTCTTCAGCGGCCTGCGCCTCATGCTCCTCGCTCGATGCGTCGGAATCGTCGACCACGGAATCGTCGACCACGGAGTCGTCGACCACGGAATCGTCGACCACGGAATCGTCGACCACAAGCGTGCTCGCCGCCGCGACGGCGGTCGCCATCGCAACCGCAGGCATCGGCGCCGGCGACGGCTCGGGCGACGGCTCGGTCTCCGGGCGACGCGCACCGCGACGCGACGACGGCGCGCTCGGCGAGAGCATGAGCCCAACGAAGACGAGGAACGCGCCGCAAGCGAGCACCCAGAGCCGACGCGGCCCGGTCGCAAGACGCGAGAGCAGCGTGTCGGGATACGCGGGCGGATTCGGCAGGATCGCAGGCTCGGAATCCTCGATCCACTGCGTGACGGTCGCGTTGAGCGTCGGAACGAGCAGCATCGAGCGCTCGTCCTTCGGCATCAGGTTCAACTGGCTGGCGGCGAGACGGCCGACGAGCTGCTCGTCGCCATGGTCGAGGTCGTTGAGGAAGCGGTCGTACGCGGCGAGCTGGCGGATCGACTGATCCTCGAGCGCGCGGTGGATCTCGAGGGTGTTCCGCAGCTCCTGGAGGTCACGCTGCGCGGGGATGAGCACGCCAGCGACAAGGAGCAGCAACCCGGCGATGACGAAGGGCCATCCGGGGTCGATTCGGAACAACGGAGTCGGCTTCGCCACGGCGGGCGAGCCATCCTGCTCTGGTGCGGTCTGCATCGGCTCGGTTATCGACACAATAGATCGGGATCCTACAGATTCCACGGCACGGCGGCCGACCAAAATGGCAACGGCCGCGGGACGAGCCCGCGGCCGTTGGAATCGGTCGTTCAAACAGGGTCAGACCAGCTTCGGGAAGCTCGTCTGTCCGGCCTCGTTCGGCTTGGCCGCGAGGTCCTTCACGACCTTGACGAGGTCCTTCACATGCTGGGCGCTCTCGCTGAAGAGCTTCTGCTCGTCGGCGTTCATCTTGATCTCGACGATCTTCTCCATGCCGCCCTTGCCGAGGACGCACGGGACACCGACGAAGTAGCCGGCACCCTTGGCGCCCGGGGCGACGCCGAAGGCGTCCTCGCAGTACGCGGCGCACGGGAGGATGCGCTTCTTGTCCTTGATGATGGCCTCGGCCATCTGGATGACGCCCGACGCCGGGGCGTAGTACGCCGAGGTGCCCATCAGCTGGACGATCTCGCCGCCGCCGACCTTCGCGCGCTGGACGCACTTGTCGATCGTCTCCTTCGGGAGGAGCTGGTCGATCGGGATGCCGTGGACGCTGGTGAAGCGCGGGAGCGGCACCATGTCGTCGCCGTGGCCGCCGAGGAGCAGCGCCTGGATGTCCTCGATCGAGCAGCCGAGCTCCATCGAGAGGAACGCGCGGAAGCGCGCCACATCGAGGCAGCCGGCCTGGCCGAGCACGCGGTGCGTCGGGAAGCCGGAGGCCTTCCACGCGGTGTACACCATCGCGTCGAGCGGGTTCGAGAGGACGATGATCACCGAGTCCGGCGCGTGCTTCGCGACCTTCTCGGCCACGCTCGACACGATGCCCATGTTGGTCACGATCAGGTCGTCGCGGCTCATGCCCGGCTTGCGCGGGATGCCGGCCGTGATGACGACGATGTCGCTGCCTTCGATCAGCGCGTAGTCGCTGCCGCCCTCGATCTTGCAGTCGAAGCCCTCGATCGGCGCGCTCTCGTAGAGGTCGAGCGCCTTGCCCTTGGCGACGCCGTCGTTGATGTCGATGAGGACGATGTCGCCGAGTTCCCTCGAGGCGGCCCAGACTGCGCAGGCGGCTCCGGTGTTGCCTGCTCCGATGATCGAGATCTTCGCGCGACGCATGTGACGATGGCTCCGAGTGATGGCCCTGTTGGTGGATCCACCCGCCGACGCGGGAGGGGCGGCGATGATAGCGCGGACAACCAACGGGTTGCGCCGTCGGCGGCGACGGGCACTCGGCCCTAAAACGGGCGCAGCCGCCCGGATGGGCGGCTGCGTCGCGAGGCCGCGAAATGCGCCAGAAAGGACTCGAACCTTCGACCTCACCCTTATCAGGGGTGTGCTCTAGCCAGCTGAGCTACTAGCGCGTCATTCCGCTTGCGGCGGACCGTCAAGTATAGCGGCGGTGGAAATCGCCCGCAACCGCTCGGTTGAGGCTGCGTTGCGAGGCGAATCGGCAGCCAAGGCGACTACCAGGCCGCCAGATCCCCGACCAGCGGCTCGACCAGGTCCTTCATCGAGACGATCCCGAGGGGGCGGTCGGGGCGGTCGGCGACCAGCGCCAGCTGGGCCCGTTCCCGCCGCATGGTCTGGATGGCCTCGAGGGCGCTCGTTCCGGGCGCGAGGGTCACGATCGATCGAACGAGCGCGGAGGTCGTGCCGTCCGGTCTCGCGAAGTGGTCGACGGCCACCACCACGCCGCTCACCCGACCCGTCGCGTCGACGACCGGCAGCCGGCTCGCGCCCGACTGAAGGAAGGCGCGCGCGCGCTCCGCCGGAGTCGCACCGATCGGCAGCCACGCCACATCGCGCCAGACGCGCATCTCCTGACCGACCGTGATGCCGCGCATCGTGAAGACGCGATCGGCAAATCCAAGCTGCGTCTCGCTGAGCCCGCCGCTGCCAGCGCCCTCCGCAAGGAGCGCCGACACGCGGGCGCGAGCCTCGAGAAGCTCGGCGTCGCCGCTGCGCCCGAAGATGCGCGAGACGAGCGTGCCGATCCCGGCGACCAGCGGGACGATTCCCGTCGCGCAGAGCAGGACGCGCAGCGATGTCAGCAGCGTCGCGTACCGCGGCATCCATCGGTCCGCATGCACGCGGAAGAGATCCTTGGGCAGGACCTCGCCGAACAGGAAGACCGCGGGAACAAGCACGACGAGGTCGAGGAGCACGGCCTCCACGGGGCCGAATCCGAGTCCGTCGAAGATCTGCGAGACGCCGAAGCTCGCGAGCCAGCCTGCGATGGCGTTGGCTACGAGCAAGGTCGACAGCAACCGGCGCGGACGCGCGTACTCGCGCGCAAGCCGTGCGCTGTCGGCGTCGCCGCGCGTCGCGCGCACCGAAAGCCGCACATGCGACATCGTGTACATGCCGGTCTCGAGGCCGGCGAGCAGGCCCGCGCTCACGATGCCTGCGACGGCCATCGCCCCGAATCCGAGCGCGGCTCCGAGTCCAAGTTCAGCCGCGGTCGGCGTCATGGCCGGGCCCCTTCGTCCCGCAGCGAGACGAGCACGCTCTCGATGCGCGCGCCCAGCACGGCCTCGACCTCGACGATGATGTTTCCGACCTCGACGCGGTCGCCCGACCGCGCGACGCGGGAGAGCCGCTGCATGACGAGCCCCGCGACCGTGCTCGCGCGCGGCGACACCACGCGCGTTCCGAAGGCATCGCCCCACCGCGACACGCACATCTCGCCGCTCACGCGCCAGGTGCCGGGAGCGACCTCGAGCGGCGCGTCGATCGAGACCTCGCCGATGTCCGCGATGTCGCCGACGATCTCCTCGACGCAGTCCTCGAGCGCGACGATTCCAGCGGTCCCGCCGTACTCGTCGACGGCGATCGCGAGCTTGCTGCCCGTGCGGCGGAAGTGCTCGAGCAGCTGCGCGAGCGACGCGAGCTCAGGCACGAAGCGCGGCGGCTCCATGCAGTCCGCGCGCGGCGGCCGCTGCGCCGGCAGCAGGTACTTCTTGAGCTCGAGGATGCCGAGGATCTCGTCGACATCGCGTCCGACGACCGGCAGGTGCGTGAGCCTCGCCTCGGTCGCGACGCGCCGGATCTCGGCTTCATCGGCGCCCGCTCGCACCGACCACATGTCGACGCGCGGCGTCATCACATCGCGCACGCGCAGCCGCCGCAGCCGCATGACGCCCTCGATCGCCTCGCGTTCGCGCAGGTCGATCGCGCCCTCGCGCGCCGATTGCTCGAGAAGCGCCGCGAGCTCGGCGGAGTCGACGAGGCCACCGCCCTGCTCCGCGGCCGAGAGCCGGCCGATCGGCGCAAGGATGAAGCGGTCGATCGTCGACGCGACGGGCCCGACCACCGCGCAGTACAGC
>CAIXEV010000259.1 GCA_903918555.1 uncultured bacterium
ACGACCTCGCGAGCGCGCTCATCAAGTCGATGCGCGGCAGCGACCCGGACGCCGCGGTCTACTGGCTCGCGCGCATGCTTGTCGGCGGCGAGGACCCCCGCTTCATCTGCCGGCGCCTCGCGATCTTCGCAAGCGAGGACATCGGAAACGCCGATCCGCGCGCGCTGCAGACGGCGATGGCGTGCTGGCAGGCGGTCGAGCGCGTCGGCATGCCCGAGGCGCAGCTGATCCTCTCGCAGTGCGTCACTTTCCTCGCGGTCGCGCCGAAGTCGAATGCCGCCGCGTGCGCGATCTGGGAAGCAATGGCCGACGCGCGCGAGGCGCGCACGGTGCCCGTGCCGTACACGATCCTCGACCAGACCAAGCGTCGCCTGACGCGCACCGCCGACGACGGCACGCCGCTCGCGGCCGACCACGGCAGGTACGAGTATCCGCACGACCGCGCCGACGGCATCGGAACGCAGGACTATCTCGGCGTCACGCGCACCTACTACCGCCCGACCGACCGCGGGCTCGAGAAGGCGATTCTCGAGCATCTCGAGCGCGTGCGCGCGACGCGGCGGCTCGCGCAGGATGGAGGCGCGCGATGAAGAAGCCCGATGCGGGGAAGCCGCGCACGAAGAAGCCTGCGGCGAAGGCCGCGACGACCGAGGTCGCGGACGCCGGCGACACAGCGCTGCGCGAGGCGAAGCGCGCGCTGCGCGCGAAGATCGCCGAGCGAATCGCCGCGCTCAGGCCGATGGCGCGCGAGTACAAGGCGCGTTCGCTCGCCGCGTTCGCGCTGCGCGCGCCGGCGCTCGGCGGGCGCGGGCTCGTGCTCGCCTACCGCGCGATGGACGACGAGGCGTGCATCGACGAACTCGCGGAAACGCTCGTCGCGCGCGGCTGGCGCGTGGCGTTTCCGCTCGTCGACGCAGCGGGCGCGATGAAGCTCGTCGAGCTCTCGACAGGGCCGGGCTTGCCGCCGATCTTCGCCGCCGCACGCTGGACGACCGACCGCCACGGAATCCGCGCACCGCGCCTCGACGCCGCGGGCGCCCGATCGATCTGGCCTCGCGAACTCGACGCCGTGTTCGTGCCTGCGCGCGCCTTCGACCGCGCAGGCAACCGCCTCGGCCGCGGCAAGGGCTACTACGACCGGCTGCTCGCGCGGCTGCGGCCCGACGCGCGGAGCGGGGCGATCGGCGTCGCCTATGCGGAGCAGATCGAGGAAATCGTCCCTGCCTCGACCGATGACCGGCCCGTCGCCTGGATCGCGACCGACCGCGGATTGATGCGCGCACAGCGCGTCGCGCGCTGAATTTCCTGTCTCGATTTCCTGTCTCGAGCGCCGTTCTGCCGAGAAAAGCAGGCTCTGGCGCGGTACGCTCGTCCGCGTCGCGATCCAACCAGCCCGAGGGGTCTTTCCCCGCGTTTCGCAGAGGTTTTCTCATGGCACTTGCGAGCCAGTCGACTCGTCCCGACCGTCCGTTCCAGTCTTCCCGCTCGAACCGCACCCTGCTGGGTGCGCGCGGCCTCATCGCGCTCGGCGCCGCAGGCGCGGCGTTCGGCGGCTCGTACTGGCTGATGCGCGGCGACGCGATCGATGTCGTCGAGCCCGCGACCGCCCGGTCGGCGGGCGCGCTGCTTGCCTCGAGCGAGAGCGCGACGCTCGCGCCGATTCCCGCGGCGCTCACCGTGCAGCCGATCGCGCCTTCGCCCGAGGCGCAGCGCGCGGTCGCACAGAACGTGCCTGCTCCGACCACACCGCCGACCACGACGCCCACCACCCCGCCGACGCAACCCACCGCAACGCCCGAACCGAGCGCGCCGATCGGCAACGGGTTCGACGGCAAGCAGCTCGAGTCGAAGCCGCAACCGACCACGACTCAGCAGGGAGCGATCGGCGGCGTCGCCGAGGGTCTCGCGCTCGCCGCCACCGATCCGGTGAAGGCGCGGCGCGCGCTTTCCGAGGCGCTCCTTTCCGGCACGCTTCCTCCGATGGAGTCGAAGCAGGCGTCGGACGCGCTCGCGAAGATCGCGGCGCAGCTCGTCTTCACGCCCGTCTACAACGCGAGCGATCCGTACTTCTTCCAGTACACCGTGCAGGCGGGCGACAGCCTCGAGAAGATCGTCCGCAAGCACAAGATCGGCTGCGATTGGCGCCTCGTCGCGCGCATCAACAACATCAAGCGCCCCGAGGCGATCCGCGTCGGCCAGCGGCTGAAGCTGCCGAAGGGCCCGTTCAGCGCCGTGGTGACGAAGCGCGACTACCGCGTCGATCTCTGCATGGGCGCCGGTTCCGACCGCGTGGTGATGACTTCGCTTCCCTGCGGCCTCGGCAGCGCCAACGGCACGCCGACCGGACGCTTCCGCGTGCGGCCCAGCTCGAAGCTGCTGAATCCCGAGTGGACGCATCCGGTGACGGGCCAGCACTACAAGGCCGACGATGCGCTCAATCCGATCGGCGAACACTGGCTCGGGCTCGAGGGCATCGAGGCGTCGAATTCGTCGCTCGCAGGCTACGGCATGCACGGCACGGTCGAACCCGAGTCGATCGGCCGCGACATGAGCCTCGGCTGCGTGCGCCTGATCGCCGACGATGTCGCGATCGTGTGGGAAACCCTCGGCGACGGCTGCGAGGTCGAGATTCGCCCTTGATTTGAGCGCTCGCAACCTGCTTCGCAGCTTGCTCGCTTTGGTGGTGGCAACGCCATGCGCGCCTGGAGACGCGGGAATCACGGGACCGGCGCGCGAAGCGCGCCGCGCTGTCGTGAACTCGAGAAGTTCAGCTAGCACTGCTTCCTCGCTGCGCGAGGAAGCACGTGGCACCCGCCGGCCTGTGGCCGGCGGCGTCCTGTGACAACCCCACACAAATCGCCGCCGCTCCCCTGGAGCGGCGGGTGCCACATGCTTGCGAAGCAAGCAGTGCTAGCAGAACCATCCGAGCCGACGACAGCGCGGCGCGCAGCGCGCGCCGGTTCCGCCAGC
>CAIXEV010000260.1 GCA_903918555.1 uncultured bacterium
GGAAGGAGAAGCGAGAGAGTCGACGCATGCGGATCCCGACCGACGATAGGCGACACGCTGTTCGTCGGTGAGCCGCCGTCAGTTCCAATTGCCCAGTAGGATCGCGAGATCGCTCGCGCCAACCAAGCCGTCGCCGTTGAGGTCGCCGATGCCGGTGCCGCCCCAGTTGTTGAGCAGAAGCGCGGCATCGTTGCCGTCGACGCGGAAATCGCCGTTGAGATCACCGGGCACCGGGCGACGGACGCCAGCGCCACGAATCGTCGAGTTGATGGTGGTGGTCACGGCGACCTGCGTCACCGTGCCGCTGATGAGGAGATTTGCCGTGCCGCCCGAGGGAAGCACGGTCGGCAACGCCAGCGGCTGGTTGGTGAATCCACCGTTGGCGACCGGCTGCGTCTGCGCGTTGGAGCCCGCCACCGCGAAGGTGAACTGGAGGCCCGTTGAAGTCACCGTGACGGTGCCCGTGATGGGAAGCACGCTCGGGATCACCGAGTTGTCGGCGATGGGCGTGCCCAGCGCATCGGCCGAGAGGATGAGGTCGACCGGAACCGCGACGGTGAAGGTGTAGCCGTTCTTCTGCGGCACGAGCAGGCCCGACGCCGGCTTGCCGGTCTGCACGGCCTGCAGCTTGGTGACATTCGCGCTGCCGACCGGAACCGGGATCGTCACGCCGCCCGGGAAGACCGAGTTCGGCGTGAAGGTGCGGAAGGTCTGGTAGTTGATGTTGATCGTGGCAGGAAGCGTCCCCGCCGTGCCGCCGAGGAGATCGAAGCTGAGATTCGACACGATCACCTGCAGCGCCTCCTCGTCGACATTCGCGACGAGCGCGCCGGTCGGTTGCGAGTTGATGTCGCCGTTCAGCACGAAGGACGCCGTGTACGGAATCGGCTGGTTGCCGCTGCCACCGAAGAAACCCGGGCGCGTCTGCGTGCCCGTCGGGTTGGTCGTGGCGTCGTAGTTGCCGATCAGCGTGCCGGCGAACGGCGCGGCGATGTCGGTCGTCTGCACGAAGGTGCTGGTCTGCGGGTTGAGCGTGCAGTCGTAGAGCGCCGAGTCGGCGAGCGCGCCCCCGCAAACGAGGAGCGATGCGACGGTGGCGGTGCTGGTGACGCGATTCATCATGCTGTTCTTCATGTTGGCGACCTTGAAGGTGTGGCAGGCTCTGCCCTGTCGACGGAAACGGCCGCACCCCCTGGGCGTCCTATACCCCGAGAAGGTAACGCCAAATGGCGGCGATCCAAGAGATACCCCCTGAATCGCCGTTCTTGGCGAGCAAACCAGCTACTTCTCGGCGCCCGAGACGGGCGTCGGGCCGGCGGGCGATTCCTGAGCTTTCGGCGGCGAATCGCCGAGCAGCTGGTCGACCCGCTCGAGGCGGCGGCGGTGGATGTCGCGGTCGGGCTCGAGCACCGTCAGCGCCTTCACATGCACGCGCGCCGCGGGCAGCCGCCCCGCCTCGATCGCGATGGCCGCCGCCAGTTCGCGCACCGACGCGTCGAACGGGTTCATGCGCACCGCTCGCTCGGCTGCGTCGAGCGAACCGGGGAGATCTCCCGCGGCGCGGCGGTTCCGGGCGATCGCGAGCGTGTAGATGTTGTCCTTGTCGGCGCGGACATCGAGCTCGCGGAGATGCTTGAGCGCGACCTCGTCGCCACCCGCGGCGAGGTCGCCGCTGCCGGTCGCGAGCCGCGCCCAGACTCGATGCGGGAACGGGTCGACCGGCCGCAGCGCCGCGTAGCGCTCGAGCAGCGCGCGCGTCTCCTGCGCTTCGTTGCCTGACTTTCCCTGCGCGCGTCGCAGCAGGATCTCGACGAGATCGGGGTGATCGGGATGACGCGCGAGAAACGCCCGCGTCGTCGCATCGTCGAGCGTGACCGGCGGCATCGGCGGCGGCGGCCACTGCCTGCCCTCGAGCTTGAAGCGCGTCGAACTCGGCTGGCCGATCGCGTCGGCCCACGCGCCCGCCACCGCGGCGAGACGCGCCGACTCCGCGTCGGCCATCTTCTTCTCCGCAGCGTCGTCGCCCGACACGAGCTCGAGCGCGAGGGCGCGCAGCGAGGGCCGCGGGTCGAGA
>CAIXEV010000261.1 GCA_903918555.1 uncultured bacterium
GCCTCTCGCCGAACCAGGCGCTCGCGTACCTCAACAACGGCTTCATGCTCGCGCAGGCCGAGCGCTTCGCGGCGCGCGTCGAGCGCGAGGCGGGCGCAGACACCGCGGCGCAGATCGACCGCGCCGTGCGGCTGGCGCTCGGGCGCGCGCCGAGCGCCGACGAGCGCGCGCGCCTCGAGGCGTTCGCGCGCGAGCACGGACTCGCGAACGCCTGCCGCGTGCTCCTCAACCTCAACGAGTTCTCCTTCATCGATTGACGCACGCGATGCCGAACGACTCGCCATTCCATCGACTTCCAGCCGCTCGCGCGCTCTCGCGCCGCGAGTTCCTGTGGCATTCGGGCGGCGGGCTCGGTGGCGTCGCGCTCGCGTCGATCCTCGCGCGCGACGCGTTCGGCCTGCTCGACACGCGCCTCTCGCCGCCGACCGCGCCCCCGCCCTTGCCGAAGGCGAAACGCGTCATCCAGCTCTTCATGTCAGGCGCCGCGAGCCATCTCGATCTCTTCGACTTCAAGCCCGAGCTCATCCGCCTCGATGGCAAGCCGAGTGATTTCGGCGAGAAGGTCGAGACCTTCCAGGACGGCCTCGGCCCTTGGCTCCGCCCCGTGTGGGAGTTCAAGCCCTACGGCCAGTGCGGCAAGATGCTCGGCGAGACGGTCGCCGACCTCGGCGCGCATGTCGACGACATCGCGTTCATCCACAACATGACGAGCCGCTCGGGCGTCCACTCGGCGGCGACGATGCTCGCGGCGACGGGCTTCCAATTGCCCGGGTTTCCCGGCGCGGGCTGCTGGGTCAGCTACGGCCTCGGCTCGATGAACGAGAACCTCCCGACCTTCGTCGTGATGCCCGACCACCGCGGCATGCCGTCGAACGGCGTGAAGAACTGGGATGGCGCGTTCCTGCCGAACGAGCACAGCGGAACCGTGGTCTATCCGGGCACGGCGAACCCGATCGCGGACCTCCACCCGCATGCGGCGGGCCGCTTCATCGGCGCCGACAGCGAGCGCGCCGCGCACGAGCTCCTGCGCGAACTGAACGGAACGCACCTCGACGCCCGCGCGCACGACCCGCGCCTCGAGGCGCGCATCAAGAGCTACGAACTCGCCGCGCGCATGCAGATGGCGGCGCCCGACGCGCTCGACCTCAAGGCCGAGCCCGGGCATGTCCTGCGCCTCTACGGCCTCGACCGCAGCGCCGCCACCTGGGACAGCGAGATCAACGAAAGCGAGGAGTCGTTCGTCTTCGCGCAGAAGTGCCTCGCGGCGCGTCGGCTTCTCGAGCGCGGCGTGCGGTTCGTCCAGGTCTGGAGCGGCAACGACAACTCGTTTCCGCGCCGCAACTGGGACTCGCACGAGGACATCCGCCGCGATCACGGGCCGCTCTCGCGCGGCATGGCGCGCGGCGCCGCGGCGCACATCGCCGATCTCAAGCAGCGCGGCATGCTCGACGACACGCTCGTGATCTGGACGACCGAGTTCGGGCGCATGCCGAGTTCGCAAGGCGGCAAGGGCCGCGACCACAACCCGTTCGTCTTCACCAACTGGATGTGCGGCGGCGGCGTGAAGGGCGGCGTGACCCACGGCGAAAGCGACCAGTGGGGCTACAAGCCGCTCGACCGCCGCAACCCGACCACGATGTACGACATCCACGCGACGATGCTGCATCTCCTCGGCATCGACCACACGAAGCTCGTGTGGCGCCACAACGGCGCCGACCGGCGGCTCACCGATGTGCACGGGCATGTGATCGCGCCGATCGTGAGCTGAGCGCGCGTCACTCCGCGCGGATCGCAGCGCTGTAGTTCGGCGCTTCCTTCGTGATGTGGATGTCGTGCGGATGGTTCTCGATGACCGTCGCGCTCGAGACCTTCACGAAGCGGCTCTTGTGGCGGAACTCGTCGATGGTCGAGCAGCCGCAGTAGCCCATCGCGGAACGGATGCCGCCCACCATCTGGTAGACGAAGTCGGAAAGCACGCCGCGGTACGGCACCATGCCCTCGACGCCCTCGGGCACGAACTTGCGCGTGTCCTTGATGTTGCCCTGGCCGTAGCGGTCGCCGGAGCCAGCGCTCATCGCGCCTTCGCTGCCCATGCCGCGGTAGGTCTTGAAGCGGCGGCCGCGCGCGAGGACGACCTCGCCCGGGCTCTCGTCGAGGCCCGCGAGGAGCGAACCAAGCATCACGCTCGAGGCACCCGCCGCGATCGCCTTCGCGATGTCGCCCGACTGGCGGATGCCGCCGTCGGCGATGACGGGAACGCCCGCCTTCTCGGCGGCGCGCACGGCCTCCATCACC
>CAIXEV010000262.1 GCA_903918555.1 uncultured bacterium
CGCTTTCCGGGAATGCCGCCGAACTGCCCCTGGCTGGCCTTCGCCTTCTCGCCAGCCTCGGCGGAGCGACGACCCTCGATCGCGCCCGTGGCACCACCGTGCCGCAGGATCTCGCGATCTTGTGCGCCACGCGGCTTGATGCTCGCGCCAGGCGCGGTGGGCGGAGGCGGCGCGGAGGGCTTCGGCGACGCAGCGACCACGGGCGCAGGCGCTGCCGCCGCTCCTGGCGCGGAGTTCATCGCGTCGCCCTGCTGACGCGCCGCGAATTCGCGTCGCGACTCGTCGAGCTTGCCCGACGACTCGCCATCCGCCGCGATGCGCGACAGATCGCGGCCAAACGACTCGACCGCTCCGGCCGACCGTCGCGCGCCGCGCGTCTCCGCAGCCATCACATCCGCGACGCCCGCACCTTCGCCGAAGAAACCGTTCCAGTTGGTGCCGGACGGCAGCTCGACGGGCACCGACACAAGCATCGGCTTGCCGCCGACGACGACGCGGCTCTTCTCGACCGCGACGAAGCTCGTGTACGGCGTCGTGATGTGGAACGCCTCGCCGAGGCGGATCACAACGCGCTGCGTCGGTGCGTCGAGCAAGTCCTGCTCGACGGCCGCAAGCTTCGGCAGCAGCAGTTCATCGACCTTCGCGCGCGCCCACAGCGTCGGCACCACATCGTGCTGCGGCTCGCGCTCGGGGAGGGTGACCGAAACCGTGCGCTCCAACGCGCCCGCGCCCGTGCGGCCGCGCAGCGTGATCGTGCCGCGCGCGGCGCGGTCGAAGCGACCGATCAGCACGAGCGGCTCGACATCGTAGAGATCGGGCAGGCGTCCGCCCGCGGGCAGCAGCTCGCGCACGCCGAGCGCCGGGTCGATCGCAAGCTCGAGATCGGTGAGCACCGGCGCATCGATGCGCCGCACGAGACGGTCGACGACGGCGTCGGCGTCCTCGGCGAGCGTGACGACCTCCGAGACGCCGCGGCCGGCGCGCGCCATATCGTCAAGCAGGAAGCGATTGACAGAAGTTCCGATCCCGAAGCTGAACACACGCGATGCGCGCGCGTTGTCGTACACGGCCTCGACCACCGCCTGGTCGTTCCCGATGTAGCCGTCGGTGAGGAAGAAGACGAGGCGCGTGCGCGCGTCGGCGTCCTCGAAGCGCGCGGTGCGCGCGACGAACACGCGCTCGCTGTCCTTCGTGGTCCACGCGCCCTCGAGCAGCACCGCGAGGCGCTTCGGGTTCTCGGGCAGGATCACGGGGATCTCGACGAACACGCTCCTCCCTGTTCCATCGGCTGCGGTGCCGGCGTCGATCCTCCAGCGCGCGCCATCGACCGCCATCGTGCCGGCGGGCACGGCGATCGTGAGGCCGCGGCCATCGGCGGGCAGCGCGAGAAGCTTCGCAGGCTCGACGCCGCTACGCCCCGGCTGCACGAGCGCCGCGTTGATCGCGGCCATCATCTCGGTGCCGCCGCCGCCGGAAGAACCCGCGATGAACTGGTCAGCCGCCGCGATGTTCTCCGCGGTCGCGGGCTTCGGCTCGGGCCACAGCACCGCGGTGTTGCCTGCGAAGGTGATGATGTTGAAGGTGTCGTTCGGGCGCATGCGCGCGATCGCCTTGCGCGCAAGCTCCTTCGACTTCTCGATCGGGAAGCCGTCCATCGATCCCGACACATCGAGCACGAACACGAGTTCGCGCGGACGGATCTCGGCGGGCGCGACGCGCGCGGGCGGCTCGAGCATGAGCGCGAAGAAACCGCCCTTCGCGTCGGCGTCGCGCGAGTCCGAGGTGTGCGCGAAGAACGCAGGCTCGACCGCGCCGCCGCCGGTGTTCCAGCGCAGCACGAAGTCGCGGTTCGGAATCGTCTTCTGATCGACGAGCGAGATCACGCGCTGCGCGGGCGAATCGCCGTCGACGCGCACCTCGTGCTGCACGCTCTCGATCGCGCCGAGCGGCGCGCCGCCCGAGTCGATCGTGACCTTCACCGAGATGTCGTGGCCCGCGCGCGTCTCGGGACGCGTCGGCATCGGCGTGATCTTGTCGGCGTCAGGAACCTGGTCGGTCGGATTCGCGAATCCCGTTCCGCCCGTCGAACCCTGCGCGGCGGCGGTCACGAAGAAGAAGCGTCCGTTGATCTCGCCGATCGACGCGGTCGGCGAGATGACGCCGCGCTCGGCGCTGCCGTTGGCGTACTTCGCGAAGAACGGAACGCCGTCGGCGTACGCGAGCATCGCGTCGATCGCCGCGTTGTCGGCGGCGCGCACGGGAATCGCCTCGCCCAGCATGCGCTCGAGGCGCGGGCCGGCGATCGCGGCGCCGGGTTCGGTCTCGGCGCGCGCGGGGCCGCGCAGCACGAGGCCTTCGCGCACGGTCCAGCCGTCGGGAAGCTTCGGCAGCGCCGTGCCCGCGAGCGTGCTCTTGCCCGTGATGTAGCGCGGCCCGACGACCATCGGGAACGCGTACTGCGCGACGCCGTCCTTGCGCTCGACCAATTCGATGGTGGCGATGCGCATCCTGACCGTGGCGCCCGGCTCGATGTTCGCGACCGACTGCGTGAAGATGTTCGGACGCTCCTGCTCGAGCAGGCTCGCGATGACGCCGGACTCGCGCGCCTCCTCGTAGATCGCCTTCGCGATCGAGCGTTCCTTGACCTCGCCCTCGACGATCTTCTCGCCCGACGGGCCCTGCACGATCATCGTCATGCGGTCGACCGCGGCGCGGTTCGAGAGCGGGAAGGTGTAGACGGCCTCGATCGTGCGCGGGAACGGATTGGTGTAGGTCTGCTCGACGACGGTGCGCGCGAACGGCCCGGTGATCTCGACCGAGACATCGGTGCGGCGAAGCGGACACACGCCGAGCGGATTGCCATCGCCGTCGACGGCCTCGAGCGCGCCGCCTTCGGCGACCTGCATGATTCCGGAGTCTGCGATCGCCGCGCGCTGGCCGGGGCCGACGAAGATCGACACGATGAGCGCGGACGCGACGACGAACAGCGCCGCCGCGGCGATGCGGGTGAACCCGATGCGCGCGATCACCTCGACGAACGCGGGGCGCGTGCGGCGACGCGCGGCTTCCTGCGCTGCGGCGCGCTTGAGGATCGCGTCGCGCGAGGCGCGCGCAGCGGCCGAGTTCTCGTCGTGCCATGCGCGCAGCAGCGAATCGAGCCGATCCCCGCTCGGGATCCTCGGCGTCTCGTCGTGCTCGCGATCGTTGTTGCCCGGATTCGTCATGACTGCATGTCCTCGCGCGTCAATCGCGCAGCGATCAGGTTTCGCGCCTCTGCGACGAGGCGGTAGAACTGCGCACGGGAGATGCCGAGCGCGTCCTTCGCGACCGAGACGGGGTCGCGTTCGATGTAGAAGATGTGGAGCGCGACGCGCAGGTCCTCCGGCAGCGCGTCGATCGCGCGGCCGAGGTTCGCGAGCGCCTCGCGTTCCTCGAGCGACGCCGACGGCGCGTCGGCGCCCTGTCGTGCAAGCAGTTCGTTGGCTGTGTGATCGGCCATTCGTTCGGCTCCTCCGCGCGCGACGCCCATCGAGCTTCCGCGCGACGCTCCAAGTCCGTAGCCAACATCGCGGCGCTCACGGGCGCGCGCGGTGCGGCGTTCCTTGCAGACGAGCCGCGCGATCGCGCAGAGCCACGAGCGGAAACCCGTGCAGTCGGTCAGACGCTCGCGCATGCGGAAGGCGCGCAGGAAGGTCTCCTGCACGGCGTCCTCTGCGTCTTGCCGCGCGCGGAACCCGACCTCCTCGCGGCAGAGCGCGAAGAGGAGCGGAGCGTGGCGGTCGTAGAGCCGTCTGCCCGCATCAGGGTCGCCCGCGTCGAGCGCCTCGAGATCGGAGCAGTCGTCGTTCAAGTCGCCGCCCATGGCTTCCATGCGGGCTTTGTCTCAGATTTCGGTTGGGATCTCGTCGAATCACGGCTTCGGACGGCGGAATTCCGATGGTTCCGCGAACCTGGGCGCGGTGAGGCGCGCGCTCGGCCCAAACGGCTGCAAGGCGGGTTCGCGGTACATTCGCGCCATGAACGATCCGCAACGCTCCCTCAAGTGGGACCGCCGATTTCTCGTCCTGAGCGACACCATCGCCGCGTGGTCGAAGGATCCGTCGCGCGGCGTCGGCGCCGTGATCGTCAGCCAGTCGCGGCAGATCGTCGCGACCGGCTTCAACGGCCTCCCGCGCGGCATCGAGGAC
>CAIXEV010000263.1 GCA_903918555.1 uncultured bacterium
CTTCCTCTGCATCGGCATGATCTACGAGCGCTACCACACGAAGGACATGGACCAGCTCGGCGGCCTCTTCAAGAAGATGCCGGTGTGGAGCTTCTTCATGGTGTTCTTCACGCTCGCGAGCCTTGGTCTTCCGGGCCTCAACGGCTTCATCGGCGAGTTCCTCTGCCTGATGGGCGCGTTCATCGCGGAGCCGCAGGCGCAGACGGGCTACCCCGGCCTGCTCGGGCCATGGTGGGCGCTCGTCGCCGGCCTCGGACTCGTGGTCGCGGCGATGTACCTGCTCATCATGCTTGGCAAGCTCGTCTGGGGGCCGCTCCGCGAGCCGCATGACCACTCCCACGGTCACGGCCACGGCGAAGGCGCTCTTCCGAAGGATCTCAGCGCCCGCGAGATCGGCATCCTCGTCCCGCTCGCGGTCGTGTGCCTTGCGATCGGCTTCTATCCGAAGCCGATGCTCGAGGCGATCAGCCCGAGCGTCGACAAGGTGCTCGCCCAGTACCCGAAGCTCGTCGACCAGTACGCCAAGAACGGCACGCTGCTGACCCCGGCCGATGGCGCCGAGGCAGGCGTTGCCCGCGCGGCGCTCGACACGAACTCTGAAGCAACCGAGAACGCCGGCCGCTGACGCGGACGCGCACCAACACTCGAGACCACGATGGATTCCATGGCCTCTCTCACCCTCGCCGCAGCACCCATGACCGCGAAGCTCACGCTCATCGCGCCTGAGATCCTGCTGTTCATCGGTTCGGTCGTCGTGGCCGTGCTCGGACTTTCGCGCACGCCCTCGATCCGCCGCTCGGTGCCGTTCGTCACCGCGCTGTTCCTCGTCGGGTCGATCGCCGTCACCGCGTTCGTCTACCGCTCGAGCGCCGTCGCCGAGAGCGGACTGCTGATGCCGATGCTCGGCGGCTTCGCGAAGGCGCTCATCGCGTCGATCGCCGTCTTCCTGGTGATGGTTGCGGGCGCCTCGATCGACCGCAAGCTCGAGGAAGCGTTTGACTCGGGCCGCGCGGCGTTCGATCCGATCCGCGTGATGCGCGGCGAGTTCTTCGCGTTCTTCCTGCTCGCGGTCGCGGGCACCATGCTCATCGCGAACGCCAGCGACCTCATCTGGCTCTTCCTCGCGCTCGAGCTCGCGAGCCTCCCGACCTATGTGATGGTGGCCGTCAGCCGCGGCACCCGTCGCGCGCAGGAGGCCGCGGTCAAGTACTTCTTCCTCGGCGCCCTCTCGGCGGCGACCGTCCTGTACGGCTTCTCGCTGCTCTACGGCGCGACCGGCACGCTCGAGCTGGTCGCCATGCGCGACACGCTCGCCGCCTACGCGGCGACCGGCGGCGTTCCCACGCTCGCGATCATCGGCGGCGTCCTCGCGGTCCTCGGCATCGCCTTCAAGCTCGCCGCCGTCCCGATGCACTTCTACGCGCCCGATGTCTACGAAGGCGCGGGCGCCGCCACGACGGCGTTCCTCGGCTTCATCCCCAAGGTCGCGGGCGTGCTCGCGCTCATGGTGCTGCTCACGGTCTTCGGCTGGACCGGGCACACCGTCCGCGACGGCGAGCAGATCGTCGCGCTCACGGGCCTCCCGCTGCCGCTGAGCGCGGTGCTGTGGATGGTCGCCGTCCTCACGATGACGCTTGGCAACATCGGCGCGCTGCTGCAGCGCAATGTCAAGCGCATGCTCGCGTACAGCTCGATCGCGCAGTCGGGCTACCTGCTCGTCGGCATCATCGCCGGCCCCGAGGCGGGCTTCGACGCGGTGCTCTTCTACCTCATCGGCTACGGCGTGATGAACACGGCGATCTTCGCGGTGCTCGCGTCGCTCGAGCGCAACGGCGAGGAAGTCGAGACCCTCGAGGACCTCTCTGGTCTCCGAACCCGCCACCCTGTGCTCGCATGGATGCTCGCCATCTCCGCGATCAGTCTCATCGGCATCCCGCCGCTCGTCGGCTTCTTTGGCAAGCTTGCGATCTTCTCGGCGGCCTTCGAGGCGGGGCAGACCCAGCTTGTCATCATCGCTGCGGTCAACAGCGCGATCGGCGCGTTCTACTACCTGCAGCTCGTCGCCGTGCCGATGCTTGGCCAGCCGAACGCGCGCACCGATTCGGTGCAGCTCGTTCCGAGCTCCTGGCCGCGCCTCGCGGCTGTGGTCTGCGGCCTCGGCGTCCTCGCGATGCCGTTCGGCCTCAAGTACCTCGTGAGCGCCGCCGCGAGCTCGACGGAGGCGGCCACCGGCGCCAAGCCGTCGGCCGCGAAGGAGCCGCTGAGCGAGGCTCCCGTGCTTGGCTCCCCCATGATCGACTCCCCCATGATCGACTCCCCCATGCTTGGCTCCCCCATGCTCGACCCCAACGAGCAGGGCCTTGCCGCCGCTCAGAGCAGCTGACGCCGCGCGTCGCTTCGTTCATCTCAAACTGATCCAAGCCCCCTTCGTTCGAGACGAGGGGGGCTTGTCTTTGGGCTTGCCGTGCAGGCTCGTCTTGCGGGCCTTCCCGCGGTGCACCCCAAAAGCAACACCGCCCTGCGAGGCAGGGCGATGAAAGCGCGACCGGCAGGAATCGAACCTGCAACCCCGAGCTTCGTAGGCTCGTGCTCTATCCAATTGAGCTACGGTCGCACACGGGTCGGAGAGTATAGCGAAATCCGCGGACTCGTACAGGCCTTTGTCCACGCGAGATTTCGGCCTTCGCCCGTCAGGGGCACGGCCCCCAGGCGTTCAGCAGCGCCGCGAGGTCGGCCGCGTCGACGATGCTGTTTCCATCGAGGTCGCCGGTCCCGGACCCGCCCCAGGCGTTCAACAGGACAGCCAGGTCGGCTGCGTCGACACTCCCGTTGCCGTTGAGATCGGCTGGGCACGGAGGCGGCGGCGGCACCTGCCGCTCGTGCGCGCCGCGGTCGACGATCGGCGCGGTGCCTGCGCCCGTGTTCGCCGCGAGCGGGTCGTCGATAAACCTTGGGAGTCCGGCAAAGTCGATGGTCGTGCCGACAGGCACGAGCGCATTCGAACCCGAGTCGACGGCCGGCGAACCTTGCCGCGGCCGGAAGTCGCGGTTCGGCTGATCGACGAAGAGCGGATCGGTGGCGAGGTTCGCGGTGCCGGTGAAGCCGCCCTGCACGGTCGAGTACGACACATTGGTCGCGCCGCCCGAATTGGTGAGCTGATTGGCCACGGTTGTTCCGCCCGGCCCAGTGTTCGCCCACAGGATCGAGTTGCCGATCGTCGACGAGCCGCCGGTGTTGATGATGCAGCCGGCGAGGCTGGTGGCGCTGTTGGCGACGAAGGTCGAGTTGCGCACCGTGACGGCGCTGTTCGAGCCGATCCAGAGCGCTCCGCCGCCACCGGAGCCGGTTGCGATGTTGCCGCTGAAGATGCAGTTCGTGTACCTCGTCTGCGAGCCTCCGAAGCTCTCGCAGGCGCCGGCGCGCGCGGCGGTGTTTCCGATGAACACGCAGCGCTCGAAGTTGCCGATCACATTGTTCATGTCGAACGCGCCGCCGAAGCTGCCGCCGACATTGTTCTCGAACCGGCAGTTGATGAAGGTGGCGCTCGCCGTGAACACATAGCCCGCGCCGCCGCCGAAGGTGCATCGGTTCGCGACGAAGGTGCAGTTTCGCACCGTGGGATTGCCGTTGTTCAGGATGATGATGCCGCCGCCGCGGTCCCAGTTCGAGGCGCTCGACCCGTTCGCGTTTGCAGCGCGGATGACGAAG
>CAIXEV010000264.1 GCA_903918555.1 uncultured bacterium
CGCGCCGAGTGGAAGCCGCAGGGCGAGTGGAAGCAGTTCAAGGACATGCAGAGCTACCGCGGCGAGGGGCAGGGCATGCTCTTCGGCGTGGCGGGCTACGCCGAGCAGGTCGACCCCGTCTCGGGCACCGGCGGCGCCACGCCCGATGTGATCCTCAGCGCGACCGCCGATGCGTCGTTCGACTTCGGTGGCGCCAACATCTTCGCCTACGGCGTCTACCGCAATGTCACGCTCCAGTCGCCGCAGGCCGTCCGCGACGGCGGCACGAACGACGCGATCAACCAGTGGGGCGCCGTCTTCCAGGGCGGCTACTTCGTCGCCGACGACATCGAGGCGTTCGCGCGCTACGAGATCGGCGACAGCGACGACGACCAGTACCGCACGCAGTCGACCGCGCTCCTCGCGTCCGGACAGGATCTCAGCGTCCTGACGGTCGGTGTCAACTGGTGGGTTGCCGGCGTGAAGAACAAGCAGGTCAGGTGGACGACCGACTTCGGATACAGCTTCGAGCCGCTCGTCGACTTCGCCGCGTCGGGCGCCAACTATCTGCCCGACTACACCGCTGCGGGTGGCGCGACGAACGATGGCCAGTGGGTGGTCCGATCGCAGTTCCAGTTCATGTTCTGAGTTGAAACCGATGCCGAAGATCCAAAATTGGCCGATGAATCCGACCTGGTTCCGCACCACGCTCACGCTTGCGGCCGCCACCGCGCTCGCGGGCGGCTGCGTCGTCTCGCGCAGCTCGGCGCCGCGCGTCGAGAAGGCCGTGACCAGCTCGACCGACTTCAGCCGCGGCGATGCGTTGCAGAAGATCGACGCGGAGGAGCTCAACCAGCTCACGAACGCGTTCGCCGACCGCTACCGCACGCTCATGGAGGATGCGGTCAACGAGATCATCACCGGCAATCCCGATGCGCGGCAGCGCGCGCTCGCGAACCGTTTCCTCGTCGAGAGCACGACGAGCGCCTACGACATCGCCACGAGCAACGAGCCGTTCTCGCAGGTGCTCGACCTCACGATCATGATCACGCTGACGAGCCAGGTGTGGATCGACAACGACCGCGCGGCGAAGGAGTTCGGCGAGGCGCGCGGCCAGATCCTCATCGATGCGCTGCGGCAGGCGCGCGAGGAGGCGTGGGTGATCGCGTCGCGCGTGCTGCTCCCCGACCAGCTCTCCGCGCTCGACTTCATGATCGCGAGCTGGCGCCGCGACAACGCCGATGTGCAGGATGTGAGCTTCGTGCGCTTCGACGACTTCGCCGACTCGCGCGGCAGCGCGCTGATCGCCGAAGCGAAGGGCGGTGGCGGGCTCTTTGCGCCGCTCAACCAGGCCGTCGACGAGGCGGTTGAGTACCGAAAGGTCCTCGAGCGCATCTTCTTCCTCGCCAAGCGCGCGCCGACGCTCATCAACTGGCAGGCGCAGTCGGTGATCGACCAGGTGCTCGCGAAGGAAGAGACGATGAAGGCGCTCGAGAACCTCGACAGCGTCACGGCGTCGGTCGACACGCTCGGCTCGACGGTGCGTCAGCTTGCGGAGGATGTCCCGAACATCATCCAGCACGAGCGCGAGGCGATCTTCGCCGAGCTCGACCGGCGGCAGAAGGACATCGACTCCGCGCTCGCGGATGTGAAGTCGATCGCCGACGACGCGCGCAAGGCGACCGACAATGTGCAGAAGACGCTCGATGGCGTCGCCCCCACGCTGAAGGAAGTGCAGACGACCCTCGACGCGGCGCAGCCGACGCTCGCGGCCGTCGAGCGCCTCGCCGCGACCTCGGAGCGCCTGCTCGGCAAGGTCGCCGAGATGTCCGGACCGCCTGATCCCGACGCGAAGCCGTTCGACATCGCCGAGTACCGCGGCGCGCTCGCCGATGCGACCACGGCGCTCGTCGAGGCGAACAAGGCGCTTGATCGCGGCGAGTCGCTCGCCGGTTCACCCGCGATCAAGGGCCTCATCCAGGAAGTGACGCACGCGACCGAGGAGCGCATCAACAGCCTCGAGACCACGCTCGCGCGCATCGTCTGGCTCGTCGGCGGCGTGGCCGCCGGCCTACTCGTCCTCGCCTTCGCGCTCGCCATCGCCTATCGCCGCCTTGGCGGAGGGCCGTCCGCATGAACCAAGTTCAACGAATCACCTCGCTGTCCGCTCGCGCGCTCGTCGCGCTCTGCATGCTCGCGACCATCGGGTGCCTGCAGGTCCAGGGTCCGCCGCGCAACAAGAGCGTCGCGACCGCGACGGAAACTTCGACTACGGTCGCGCCCGCGCCGCAATCCGGCGACGACATCGACGACATCGACCTCAGTCCGTACCCGAAGTTCGCGGCCGATCCCGCGATGAAGGGCGCCGTGCGCTGCGTCGGCAGCTCCGCGGTCGGGCTCGTGCTCAACGCGATCCGCAAGGATTTCGCGTCGGCCGAACCCGACATCGGGCTCGAGATCGTCTCGTCGGGTTCGGGCGAGGCGCCCAAGATGCTCGCCAGCGGCGCATCGGATCTCGCGCCGATGAGCCGGGCGATGAAGCCCGACGAGATCGCGATGGTCGAGAAGGCCCGCGGCTGCAAGGTCGAGTTCATCGACATCGCGATCGACTCGATCGCGGTCTGCGTGAACCGGCAGAATCCGATCACGCAGCTCTCGATGAAGGAACTCGACCGCATCTTCGGCCGCGAGCGCCGCCGCGGCGGCGCACCGGCGGTGAACTGGGGCGATCTCGGCGTCACGACCGAGCCGCTGGCGAAGGGAAAGGTGCTGCTCTTCGGCATGGGCTCGAAGAGCGGCTCGCACGGCATCGTCCAGGAGATCGTGCTCAAGGGCGGGACATTCCGCAGCAGCGTGAACGAGGAGCCGGTCTCGTCGAGCGTCGTGCAGGCGATCGCCACCAACTCCGACGCGATCGGCTACTGCAGCAGCTACTTCGTGGAGAGCGCACCGCGCGTGCGGGCGCTGCTCCTCGAGGCGGCCGACGGCAGCGGCTTCGTCGGCCCCACCGACGAGGCGGTCCGTTCGGGCCGCTATCCGCTGAGCCGCACGCTGCGGATCTACTTCGTGCGCGATCCGATGCGCCCGAATCCGGCGGCGATGCAGTTCCTCCGCTTCCTCGTCAGCGACGACGGCCAGTGGGCGATCGGCGAACTTGGACAGCGCAAGATCGCGCCCGATCAGGCGCATGCATACTTCAAGAAGCTCTCGATGTAGCGACGGTTCGGTCCGCGGTCATCGCGTGCGCCGAAGCGAGTCGAGCGAGAGCTGCACGGTGTGGAATCGTTCGCCCTTGGCGTTCACGAACCGTGCGAAGAGCGTGCCCTTTCCCGGGGCAGGCGTCTCGGCATCGAGCAGGAGGAACGCGTTCGGCTCGCCTCGGTCGAACGCGACCGTCGCGGCGATGCCTGCGGCCTTTGCGTTGTTCTTCGTCTCTTCAACCGTCGACTTCTCCCCTGCCGAATCACCCCCCGTAGCCGGCTGCTCGCGCACATCGAGTTCCGCGATCACGCGGCCGTGCAGCGGGCTCGTGACGCACTCCGTCAGGTCGTATCCGAGCAGCGCGGTCGTCGCGTGGCGGATCACCCGCGATCGGTGCACATCTCCCGACACCAGCACGACGCCCGTCGCCTTCGTCGAGTCGAGGAGGCGGACGAAGCGGTCGAACTCGTGCGGATACCGACCCCAGCAGTCGGCTTTGTCAGGCGTGACAAGTCCGTTCCACACCATCCCGCACGCGACGACCTTGAACGCGGCCTTGCTCTTCGAGAGCCCCGACTCGAGCCAGCGCCATTGCGGCTCGCCGAGCAGCGTCGGCTTCGTCGGATCCTGCTTCGACGGCTCCGTGCCGGCGAACCAGCGCGTGTCGAGCAGGAACACCTCGACCTCACCGTGCCGGAAGGATGTGAAGATGCCCGCTGCACCTTCGCCATAGCTTGGATTCGGGCGGTTCTCGATGAACGCCCGGCGGCTGTTCGACTTCCCCGCGAGCCTTCCGTCGGTGTTGTTCGCGCCGAAGTCGTGATCGTCCCACGCCGAGTAGAGCGGCGTCTTCGCGATCAGCGAGGCAAACCCGGCGGCCTGCGCGAACTGCAGGTAGCGCTCGCGCTGGACGGCGAGGCCGGTCGTGTCGATGTAGGGCGTGTCGCCGAGCAGGACGAGCGCATCGGGATGCTCGTCCTCGATCGCCTTCCAGGTGCGTGCGGTCGACGGGTCGATGTCGGCGCACGAACCAAACGCGACCCGCGTCTCGGGAACGCGCGTCGGCTGCGTGCGCAGGCGGCCTGCGGAAAGCGGCGCCTCGTCGCGCGCGGCGACGATGCGATAGCTGTAGTTCGTGCCGGGACGAAGCCCCTCGACGCGGAAGATCGCCGAGCCTCCCGAGTCGACGGAGGCGATCGCGTCCGATGCGCGCTGGTCGGTCGCGGTCGGGTCCTCGACGATCAGCCGCATGGGAATCGACCCGCCGGGGAGCGACTCGATGCCCTCGACATGCACCCACACGCGGGCGCCGGTCTGCGTGACCGAACCGATCATGGGGCCTGCATCAATCCGCGCGCCGACCATCGCGAGCGGCGATGCATCGACCGTCGGGAGCGCCCGCTCGGGCATGTCGCAGCCCGAAAGCGTGCATGCGGTGGCCACGAGCGCGTGCGCGACGAGGCGCAGGCGTCGGTCGAGTCGATGGACTGGAGCGGTTTCCATGGAGCGGCGCCTCGAACATAGCCTACGCGAAGCCCTGCGCGGTCGGGCGATCTCCCTTGGATCGAACCGCTCGCAGCG
>CAIXEV010000265.1 GCA_903918555.1 uncultured bacterium
CATCCGCATGCGGAAGCTCTGGAGCGGCGTGAGCTCGGCGGCGTGCTCGATGTGCAGGCCGAGCGTCTGGAAGACCTGGCGCACGCGCTCGTGCTCGGCGCGCTCGAGGCTTTCGCGCGCGTACTGCTCGACATCGATCGCCCCGACGAGGTGGCCTTCGTCGTCGACGACGGGCAGCGCGAGCAGCTTCGACTTCGCGAAGAGGTCGAGCGCCTCGTCGAACGAGGTGTGCATCGTGACCGGCACGACATCGCTCGTCATCACCTCGTGGATCCGCGCGTCCGGCGCCGAGAGCAGCAGCGAACGGATCGACACCTGCCCCATCAGGCGGTCGTCGTCGTCAAGCGCGTAGACATAGACGACGGGATGGTCGATCGTGCGCGAACGGAGCTCGTCGATCGCCTCCGCGATGGTCTGGTTCGCGTTCACGGCGGTCTGCACCGAGCGCAGTCCGTGGAGGACCGCCGCGGAGAGCGCGGAGTTCGCGGAGGGCTTTGGCGGCCTCGCCTTGAGCATCGGGGAGGAGCGTAGCGCGACCCGCGGCGTTTGTGGGGCGACGCGGCAGCGTCAACCGGGCGCGGAGTCGATCGCGCGCGCGGCGAGGAGCGCCGTCGCGATGTCGTAGAGCGCGTGGGTCGCCACCGCGATGCCGAAGCCGCGCAGCAGGAACAGGACGCCGAAGTAGACGCCGGCGGCGAGGTAGAACGCGAACCGCTGCGCGATCAGCGATCCGTCCTCGGCGTGCAGCGGGTGGTAGACCGTGAACGCGAGCGCGCTCAGCCCGACCGCGATCGGGACGGCGACCCGTCGGCTGAACTTGGCGAAATCGACGAGCGCCGCGAGCAGCACCCAGATCAGGAGCAGGCGGAAGACGAGCTCCTCGTAGATTCCCGCGCCGATCGACACGGCGATGCGCGCGCCGAGCGGAAGAGCCCCGAAGTCGTCGACGCCCGCGAGCGGCAGCGCGCGCACGGCCACCTGCGCGAGCACGAGGAGCGGCACCACCAGCGCCACGCTCTCGAGGTACATGCGGCCCACGACGCCGAGGTCGACGATCCACGGCCCCCGCTGCGCCGCGTGCCAGCCGACGAGGATCGCGACGAGCAGCACGCCCGGAAGCGACAGCGCGGCGGCGTCGAACCCGAACGCATCGAAGAGACGCAGGATCCCCAGGTGCGCGCCGTTGGTGACGAGCCCCTCGGGCGAGCGCAGCACGCGCACGAGCTCGTACTCGTAGAGCGCGATGAACGGCAGCAGGAAGAAGAGGATCTCGAGCGGGCGCCGCGAGGCGTCGAAGTAGCCCTGCGAGACGAAGTCGGAAAGCGACGACCCGCCGCGCGCCGCGAAGGCGAGGGCGGGTCGGTTGCTTTGGTTTCGGCGTTCGGCCATGCGGGGAGCGCTCGGCGCAGCCTGCGGGCATCGTCCACGCGAACGAAGCGATGATCCCATGCGTGACGACCTCGCGGAGCGATGGCTCCGAGAGGTCAACCGTCACGCGGCGATCACTTCTTCTTCAGCGCCGAGACCTTCGCAGCCATACGGCTCTTGCGACGCGCGGCGGTGTTCTTGTGGATCGTGCCGGTGGCGGCGATCTTGTCGAGCGTGCGCGCGGCCTTGCGCATTTCCTTCTCGGCGGCCGCGGCATCGCCGCTGGCAACGGCCTTCAGGAAGTCGCCGGTGTCGTTCTTGATGCGACGCTTGCGCCACAGGTTGCGGGCGTTGCTCTTGGCGCTCTGACGAACACGCTTCTTGGCTGATTCGGTATTTGGCACGGTCGTTCCTGTCGCTTGCGGTTGACGCGTCGGCGCACGGCGGCGCCTTGCGGAGTGAATCGGGAATGATGCCGAAATCGGCCGCGGTTTGCAAGTCGCGGTCGTCCGAGACCTTGGGCAGGACCCCGACGGGCCGCCCGGACGGGTTTCGGACAGGCAGATTGTCTTGTTGCAGAGGCGGGAATCGGACCGAAGTTCGGAGAGATCCGCGACCTACGCGCGGAAGCCCCGTGCATACTGCCATGCGCGTGAACCGGACCCGCACCCCTGCAGCGATCTCAGCGCGATCCGAGCACACGGACAGCCGCGAGGCCGCACGCGAACTTGCCGCCGAACTCCGGGCAGGCACGCTCGTCCGCCCCGACCTCCTCGTGGTGTTCGGCTCGTTTCATCATCGCGCGCTGTTCTCGGACGCACTCGACATCCTCCGCTCCGAGCTGCACCCGTCGCACCTCCTCGCCTGCACCGCGCGCAGCGTGATCGCCGACGAGTTCGAGCTCGAGGCAGGCCACGGGATGTCCGCGATCGCGCTGTCGCTGCCCGGCGTCGTCGCGCGGCCGTTCTGGTTCGATGTCACCGACGGCCCGCCCGCCGTCTGGTCCGACTCGTTCATCCGCGAACGCGTCGCGCTTGCGCCCGATGAAGGCGACGCGCTCGGCGTGCTGCCCCACTGCGGCACGCTGATGCTCTCCGACCCGTTCTCGATTCACACCGGACAGGTCGCCGCCGCCATCGATCGCGCCGCCGGACCCGCAGGCGCGCGCATCATCGGCGGCGTCGCGAGCGGCGCGAGCCACGCGGGGCTCAATGTCCTCGCCGTCGACCGCCGCATCGCGCACATGGGCGTCGTCGGCCTCACGCTCTTCGGCGACCTCAGCCTCGACTGCGTGTCGAGCAGCGGATGCCGGCCGGTCGGCCCGCCGTTCGTCGTCACCAAGGCGAAGGACAATCAGATTCTCGAGCTCGGCGGTCGACCCGCGCTGAAGGCCGCGCAGTCGATGGCGGAATCGCTTCCCGAGGCCGAACGCGAACGATTCTCGCAGGGGCTGCTCGTCGGCATCGCGGTCAACGCCGCGAAGCCACGCCTCGGCCGCGGCGACTTCCTCGTCCGCGCCGTGCAGGGCCTCGACGCCGAACGCGGCGTGATCGCGCTCCCCGAGCCGATCGCGGTCGGCTCGACGATCCAGTTCCAGGTGCGCGACGCGTCGACCGCCCACGAGGACCTCGACATGCTCCTCGACAAGGAGATGCTCAAGGAGCCGCCCGCCGCGGCGCTGGTCTTCGCCTGCCACCTGCGCGGGTCGCGCCTGTTCGGGTCCGGCGAGCACGACGCAGCGCTGATTTCCCGCCGTCTTCGCGGAATTCCGGCCGCCGGCTTCCACTGCGCCGGCGAGGTCGCGCCCATCGGGCCGCGCTCCTACCTGAACTCGCAAACCACTGCAATCGCGCTGTTTCGCGCAGGTCGGCATCGGACCGCCGTCGTCTGACGAGGCCCCGCCAAACGCTCCGGGCGCCCGCCCGCCCGGCCCGCCCCCTTCACCTGCGCAGAGAGAGTGATTGACGGGAGCGGCCAAAGACCCGATACTCCGCGCCTCGGGTCTCGGGCCCATGGAGCTTTGCTGATGTCGTCTCGTACTTCCACTGGCGTGATCGTCGCACTGGTCGTGTTTGTCGTGCTGAGCGTCGCGCTGCTCGCGATCTCGATCATCCTCTACACCGGCAAGGACGCGGCCGAGAAGCGCGAGAACGAGGCCAAGGCCGAACTCAGCGCGGTCATCACCGCCTCGGAACTCAGCAGCAGCGATGTCCAGGCCATGCGCCAGGGCCTCGGCAGCAGCAGCCTCTTCTCGAAGGTCTCCGAGGACAGCGCGGCCGTCAGCCGCTTCGTCACCGGCGACAGCGCCGCGAACCTTCCGAAGATGCGCGCCGACCTCGGCCTCGGTGAGAACGACACCGTCCGCGACGCGATGCGCAAACTGACGCAGGACCGCGACGCGCGCACCCAGGAGGCCGCGAGCCTCAAGACGCGTTCGGCCGACCTCGACAAGGAAGTGCAGGCCCTCAAGGCGAAGCTCGCCGAGGCCGACAAGGCCCGTCAGGAGGCGCTTGCCAAGGTGACCGCCTCGATCGAGAGCTACAAGACCGCGGCCGACGGCTACCGCAACGAGTTCGACTCCGCGAAGGCCGCGCTCGACCAGACCCGCGCCGACATGGAGTCGCGCTTCGCGAGCGAGACCGGCGCGCTCCAGACCGAGCTCGATGGCCTCCGCGCCGAGCGCTCGGTGCTCGACCAGCGCATCGCCTCGCTCCAGCGCAAGGTCGAGGCCACCTCGACCAAGGCCGCGAACCCGGCCGCGATGGTCGACGCGCGCGTCGTCGACATCGACGCCAAGACCGGCACCCTCTTCATCGACATCGGCTCGAACAAGCGCGTCGTGCCGGGCATGACCTTCGAGGTCTTCGACGACGCCGCCGGCATCGTCGCCGCCGCCGACAGCGGTTCGCGCGGCAAGGCCAGCGTCCAGGTCATCAAGGTCGGCGACACCACCTCGACCTGCCGCGTGCTCCGCGGCGCCGCGAGCCGCCCGATCGTGAAGGACGATGTCCTCGCGAACGCCGTGTTCAACCCCGAGTACACCTTCAAGTTCCTCGTGCACGGCAAGTTCGACGCCAACGGCGACGGCAAGGCCACCACGGGCGAAGCCGACTATGTGAAGAGCCGCATCAAGGAATGGGGCGGCGAAGTGGTCGAAGGCAACACCCTCACGGGCGACCTCGACTTCCTCGTCCTCGGCGTGGTGCCCCCGATGCCGGTGGCGCTCCCGTCGGATGCGACCGAGGCGCAGACGCTCTCCTACACCGAGCAGCGCGCGGCCCGCGAGCTGTACGACGGCCTCTTCCGCACCGCTTCCGACGCCGAGATCCCCGTCCTCAACTGGACGCGCTTCGAGGCGCTCACGGGAACCGTCAACCGCTGACGGCTTCCGCGGCGCAAGATCGTGTCGCTTCCAATAGAACTCGCTCAATACGCGGCGGCCAGAACGGTCGCCGCGTTGTTTTCTCCGTTCGATCCCGAGCAGAACATGGAGACGGCGCGCCTCGTCGGGCGCGTGTACGCGCGCTGCTCCGCGAAGCGGCGCGAGCGCGCGCGCAGCGGCGTGGCGCGCGCGTTCCCGTCGATGCCGATCGAGCTGCAGCGGCAGATCGTCGACACATCGATCGGCCACATGTTCGGCCTCTTCATGGTCGACGCGTTCGCGATGCCGCGCGTGGTCGGGCATGAGAACTGGCAGGAGCGCGTGAAGCTCGGCAATGTCGGGCGCGCGATGAAGCATCTCACGAGCGACCGCCCCGCCCTGTTCGTGACGGGCCATGTCGGCAACTGGGAGATCCTCGGCTATGTGCTCGCGCTCGTCGGCTTCGAGATGACAGCGCTCGCGCGTCCGCTCGACAACCGCTTCCTCAACGACTGGCTGCTCGGCGTGCGCCAGAAGACCGGCCTCAAGGTCATCACCAAGTGGGGCGCGACCGACGAGATCCAGAAGGTGATCGAGTCGGGCGGCAAGGTCGGCTTCATCGCCGACCAGAACGCGGGCGCGGACGGCCTGTTCGTGCCGTTCTTCTCGCGGCTCGCGTCTACCTACAAGTCGATTCCCCTGCTCGCGCTGCGCTACGAGCTGCCGATCGTGTGCGGATACGCGCGGCGCCTCGACGGCGCGTTCCGCTACGAGCTGCGCGTGACCGATGTCATCGAGCCGGCCGACTGGGCCGACGCAGACGACCCGATGCTCTATGTCGGCGCGCGCTTCAACCGCGCGATCGAGTGGATGATCCGCGAGAGCCCCGACCAGTATCTCTGGGTGCACCGGCGCTGGAACTCGCGCCCGAAGCACGAGCGCGAGGGCGAACCGATGCCCGCGCGCCTCGCGCGCAAGCTCGAGGCGCTTCCGTGGATGACCCCCGCCCTGCTTGCGGAGCTCGCGAAACCGCTGGGCGAACCCGTCGATCCTGCGGCGCTTCGCACCGAAGGCGCACCGCGCGCGATCGACCCGCGCTACCGTGTGCCCTGAGGCCACCATGCCGAACCGCTTCGCGAACCGCACCATCGCCATCGTCGACGACGATCCCGACATCCTGCAGTCGATGGAGCTCGCGTTCCGCCACGAGGGCGCGCGCGTCGTGACCGCGACCGACGGCCTCGGCGGGCTCCACCTCGTGCGCGAGGAGAAGCCGGACCTCCTCGTCCTCGACATGATGCTGCCGCGCAGCTCGGGGCTCCTTGTCCTCGAGAAGATGCAGGAGGAAGGGCTCTCCCTCCCCGTCATCATGGTCACCGCCAACCAGGGCAAGCGCCACCGCGAGTTCGCGCTCGGCGTGGGCGCGAGCCGCTATCTCCTGAAGCCGATCTCGCTTGTCCGCCTGCTTGAGACCGCAGAGGGCCTTCTCGCGACGGGCGCGTGACCGGAGAGGCGCCGTTCCCCTGCTGACCTTCGGCTATTCTTGACGCACACGCCGCGCGGCGCCGAGCCCTCCATGCGCTACACCATCCACAAGATCCGTCCGAAGCGCGATGGCGGCGGCATGCTCCCGCTCGGCACCCGCTCGGAGGTCGTGGCTGCGTTCGCGCGCATGAACACGGCGCCCGATGCGGATGGCAGCCGGTTCCTCTTCGGCCCCGGCATGCGGGTCGAGCTCGCGCTCGACCTCGAATCTCCGAGCCGCGCCACGGTGCTCTCCGCCGAAGTGAAGGTCGCCGAGGAAGAGCTCTTCGAGATCATCTTCCAAGGCACGCAGCAGGAGTTTCCCGGCCTGCTCGCGAAGACGATCCGTCGTCACGGATGGCATCTCCTCAACCTCGAGACGGGTTCGTGCTACCCGCCGATGCCGGTCGAGGATGATGACTGAGCTGGATGAACACCGGTCCGCGCGAAGGAGCGCCACACGATGAGCGACGCTGCGAATGAAATCGACAACTCCGACCCCGCGCGGCTTCGCGAAGGCGTGGCCCGCGCCGTCGATTTCCGCGGCGATGTGACGATCGTCACCACCGACGGTCGCACCGTGACGGGCTACGCGTTCGACGCGCGGCTCGCTGCGACGCCCAGCGCGGCGACCGACGAGATCCGCGTGCTGCCCGCCGACTCGAATGACCGCGTGGGCGTGCCCCTCGCGTCGATCAAGAGCCTCGCCTTCACCGGCAAGGACGCAGCGAGCGGCAAGAGCTGGGAGAGCTGGATCCGCCGCTACGCCGCGAAGAAGCTCGCGGGCGAGGCGGCCAGCATCGAGTCGGAAGCGCTCTGATCGCGAATCTCACCGCGGCGTCCTGTATGGCGCCTGCGGAGAGCACGCCACGGGCGATTTTGTTCTCGGGCGTGTGGAAGGCGGAGGCCGAGACTTGCCGTGGCCCTCCTTCCCTGCCATGATTTGCCCCTCAGTGATCCTCCTATGGAGCGCCGCGTTCGCTTCAACATCAACCCCGAAGACTTGACGGGAGCGGGTCGCCCGGCCGACGCGGCCGCGAAGGGCGGTGCCGCAGGCTCGTCAGGCGCCCTGTCGGCCGAGCTCTCTGGCGATGGCTCTCTTGCGCTCCTGGCGCCCGAAGCCGCCCAGAAGGCCTTGGCGGAGGCGCGGGTGCTCCTCGCCGAACTGCTGGCCAACCGGGTGATCGTGGAGAACAAACTGGCGGAAGACCGTCGGCAGGACCCGATCCGCCAGGTGACGGGCAGCAGCGCCATCGAGGTCGCGATCGCCTCGACCGAGGACTTCATCCGCCGGCTCGAGATCGCCGTCGACGCTGCGAACGGGTATGCCCGCTCCGGCGCGACCGCAGGCAGCGCCTGAGCCGCCCCCCGCTCACTTCACGCGCTGGTAGACCGCGACCGCGCCGTAGCGGTCGATGATCTGCCATTCGCCGCCCGCGACCGGAAGCTGGGTGACCTCCTCGAGGGTGTAGCGTCGCCCGCCCCACTCGGTCGCATGGCACTCGACGATCATCATGCGGCAGCCGGCAAGCGCGGCGCGGTGGTCGGTGAAGAGGCTGACCTCCGCGCCCTCGATGTCGGAGACGAGCGAGTACTCGCCGCCGCCGAGGCGCGCGACGATGTCGGTCAGCGTGATCGTGGGCACCTCGACGGTGCGCAGGCCCGCGCCCGCCGCGCTCACGAGCGTCGACTCCGCGATGTCGAGGCTGCCGACGCCGGTGTGCGACGCGACCATGGCGTGGATGACCTCGACGGGCCGGTCGCCGCAGTTGCGCGCGATGTTCTCGCGGAGGATCGGCACGATCTCGGGGTTGGCCTCGATGCACGCCATCGGCACGCCGCGGTCGAGCCTGCGCGCGATCTGGCAGCTGTTGCCGCCGATGCTCGCGCCGAGCTCGATCACCTTCGAGTTGCCCGGGAGGTAGCGATGCACGAAATCGATCTCGGCACGCTCGTAGATCCCCGCAAGGAGGAGCGGCGCCTCGTAGGAGCCGCGGCGCCTCGTCCGGATGCGCGTGCCGCGGAACGGCACCGTCGCGCCGAAGACGAGGCCTACGAGCCAGCGGGCGGGCGCGCTCTGGATGAACGCGATGACCGCGAGCTTGATCGGAACAAATCGGGCGGGCTTGGCGGGGCGATCCATCGCCACTTGATCGGCTGCGCCGAGTCGCCGCATGAAAGAAACCCCGTCCCGGAAGGCGGCAAACCGCGCGGACACCCCGCGTTTCAGGAGTTCCGACGGCCGGAGGCCGCCGCCGTCACGCCGCAGCGATCGGCTTTGCCCGCTCGGGGCAGAGTTCGCGCACGAGCGTCGACACCTTGGCTGCGTCGCGGCTGCGGCGGCTCGGCGTGAGCTGCTCGAGCATCGACTGCACCCACTTCGGCTCCGGCGCCGCGAGGCCCCAGATGCGGATGTCGGGGTGGCGCGACTCGCGGATCGTCTCTGCGTCGAGCGCGAGCTCCTCGTAGAGCTTCTCGCCCGGGCGTGCGCCCGAGTAGCGGACGAGCATCTCGCTCGGACGCGTGCCGCCGTCGGTGTCCTCGGGGAAGACCGGCGTCAGGCCGTGCATCTCGATGAAGCGGCGCGCGAGGTCGACGATCTTGAACGGCTCGCCCATGTCGAGCACGAACACCTCGCCGCTCGACGCGGAGCGGTCGGTGAGCGCGGCGGCCTGGATGACAAGCGCCGCAGCCTCGGGAATCGTCATGAAGTAGCGCGTCATGCGCGGGTCGGTGATCGTGAGCGGACCGCCGTCGGCGATCTGGCGCTTCCAGGTCTCGAGCACGGAGCCGGAGCTGCCGAGCACATTGCCGAAGCGGACGAGCGAGCACGCGGTGCTGCTCGTGCGGTTCACGAACTGGACATAGAGCTCGGCGAGGCGCTTGGTCGTGCCCATGACCGAGGTCGGGTTCACGGCCTTGTCGCTCGAGACCATCACGAAGCGCTCGGCGCCCACGGCGACCGACGCGTCGACGACGCTCTGCGTGCCGAACACATTGTTGTCGACCGCAAGCGCGGGGTGGTCTTCCATCATCGGCACATGCTTGTGCGCGGCGGCGTGGAAGACGATGTCGGGCTCCTCCTCGCGGAAGAGATCGAGCGTGGCCTCGGTGTCGACGACATCGTGGAGCGCCGCGCGGCGCGCGAGCTGCGGATGACGGCGCGCGATCTGGCGGTCGATCTCGAACAGCGCGTTCTCGCTGCGCTCGACCATGACGAGCTTGCCGGGATTGAAGCGCGCGACGATGCGGCAGAGCTCGCTGCCGATCGAGCCGCCTGCGCCCGTGACGACGACGGTGCGTCCGCCGACGACGGCCTGGATCGCCTTCTCGTCGACCGAGCGCGGAGGCCGGCCGATGAGGCGCTGGAGGTCGATGTCGATCTCGGTGCGCGGGCCGACGCCCGCGAGCTGGTCCTCGAGGCCGGGCATGTAGCGGTCGGCGACGCCCAGGCGACGGAGGCGGGTGCGGATCGCGATCAGCTGCTCCCACATCGGCGCGGGCAGCGTGACAAGAGCGAGGTCGGGGCGCGCGGTGGCGCAGATCGTCTCGAGGTCCTCGAGGACGCCGAGCGCGGGCGCGGGGCCGGGCGAACCGCCGCTGCGGCGGGCGCCGATCTCGACGCGGCCGAGGATCCGAGGCGAGCCTTCGATCGAGCCTCCGATCGAGGTTCCGATCGAGCCTCCCTCAAGAAGCGCGAGCTGCTGCTCGAGCAGGTCGCAGGCTGCTGGGGGACCGATCAGGATGGCGGTGCTGCGCATGGGTGGCTCTTGGGTTGATGACGCTTGAAGGAGCGTCATGAGGGGCATGAGCGGATCGTGCTGGTCGTGCCGCCCGTATGGACTGGGGCGGCATGTCTCAGAACTGGGTATCGGCCTACGAGGCCAGAGGCTGTAGCCAAAGCCCCGAAATCCGACCGACGCGCGGAAGGGGCGCCGGAACTTGCACGCAGGCGGGGTCGCGGGGCTCATGGAAGGCCATCGGATGGTCGAACCTTGACCCGTCCGCAGGCGCACTGGGCGCCTCCGAAAGCCCACGCGGAACCTGGGCATCCGAACGGTCGGACGCCGCAGGGAGAAGTCCGACGGCCGCCCCGGCGATTCCCCATACGATGGGGTTTCGAACGCAATTCCCGCGGTTCTCGCGGGGCTCGCACCGACTTGCACCTGAGAGCGCACCATGCAGATCCTCGTCACCGGCGGTTGTGGATTCATCGGCTCCCACGCGGCGCTGCGGCTGCTCGACGAGGGCCACTCCGTGACGGTCGTCGACAACCTCTTCCGAGGCCATCGCGCCGCGGCGGACAGGCTGTCCGAGGTGGGCGGCGCGCGGTTCCGCTTCGTCGAGGCCGACATCCTCGACACCGCCACGCTCGCCCGCGCCATGCGCGAGCAGGGAACCGAACTCGTCGTCCACTTCGCAGCGCTTGCGTATGTGGGAGAAAGCGTCGAGAAGCCGCGCGACTACTTCCGCACCAACACCGCCGGCGGTCTTTCGCTCCTCGATGCGATGTCATCCGCGGGCGTGCGCCGCATCGTCTTCAGCTCGACCTGCGCGACCTACGGCGAGCCGGAGGAGCGATTCATCCCGATCGCCGAGTCGACGCCGCAGCAGCCGATCAATCCGTATGGACGCTCGAAGCTGCAGTTCGAGGAGATCCTGCGCGCCGAGGTCGGCAATCCGAAGGACCCGAGCCCGCTCGCCGCGGTCGCGCTGCGCTACTTCAATGTCGCGGGCTGCGATCCGGACGGCCGTCTCGGCGAGGACCATCGCCCCGAGACGCATCTGATCCCGATCTGCCTCGAGGTCGCGCTGGGCAAGCGTCCGCACCTCACGATCTTCGGCGACGACTACGCGACGCCCGACGGAACCTGCGTGCGCGACTATGTGCATGTCACCGACCTCGTCGACGCGCACATCGCGGCCTTCCGCCAGCTCGAGCCCGGCGTCTACAAGCGCTGGAATGTCGGCATCGGCCGCGGATACTCGGTGCGCGAGGTCGTGGAGAGCGTGCGCCGCGTGACGGGCCGTCCGCTTCCGGTCGTCATGGGCACGCGCCGCGCGGGAGACCCGGCGACGCTCTACGCCGACGCGAGCGCGATCCGCCGCGACCTTGGCTGGCAGGCGCGCTTCACCGATCTCGACGAGATCGTCGCCACGGCGTGGCGCTGGTATCAGGCGCATCCGAACGGATACCGCTGACGCCGCGCATCGGCGCCGACGCGCCTCATCGTCCGAGCGGGAAGCTCAGGCCGATCCCGACCGAAAGGCTGTCGAGGCCCGGGTTGTTCGGGCCGGTCTGGGCGTTCGAGACATGGAACCAGCCGACCTTGCCGACGAGGCGCGCGCCACCGCCGAGCGCGTAGGTCGCGCCGAGCGCCGCGCGCGGCGTGAAGTCGTAGTCGGTGCCGCCCGAGGGAAAATCGTCGCTGAAGCCGGCGAATCCGGCGCCGCCTTCGATGAAGAGCGAGTACTTCTCCTCGCGCACGAAGTGCCAGCGCGCCAGAAGTCCGAGGCCAAAGCCCCACGAATCGTTGGCGTCGGCGTCGATCACGAGGCCTTCGACGAACGCGCCGAACGACACGCCGTCGGCGACGAACCAATGCACGCCGACATCGAGCACGCCGATCGTCGTGCCGTCGAAGTCGAAGCACGGGCCGAGCGTGAACTCGAGGTCGAGCGTGTCGGCGCTGCCGTACGCGAGCGCGGGCTCCGCCGGAGTCGTCGGCGCATCCGCCGCCGGCGCGCCTTCAGACTGCTGCGCCAGCGAACCAAGGATCGACGGATCCGCGATCGCCGGCTCGAGGTGGAACGCTTCGGCAAGCGCGACCGAGGAGACGCACATCGGCGCGAGAGGCGCAAGCAGCGAGACGAGCAGGCGGATCGAGTTCATCTGCGCATCATCCACGCCCGTCGGCGGTCCGCAAGGTGCGGAGTCGCTCGGACACGGGGGAAAGTCGCCCCGATTCAGCGGACCGGAACTCCGAGCGGACGGCATCGTTGATCGCCGCGTTCGCAGGCGGCCAGTCGAACGACTCGAGCTCGGCGACGCCGATCCAGCGCACTTCGCCGGAACCGAGCGCGCGCGCGTGGGCGTCGGCGCGAACCTCGACGAGGAACGCGTGGAGCCGAACGCTCTTCTCGCGGACGACGGTCGGATCGGTGTGGGCCACCACCGTGAGCGCGTGCGGTGCGCCCGTCACCTCCGCTGCGCCGAGGCCGACCTCTTCCTCGACTTCGCGCAGAGCCGCGGCCGACGCGTGCTCGCCCGGCTCGATCTTCCCGCCGGGGAACTCCCAGAGCCCCCCTCGGACGGCCTCCGCGTGGCGCCGCGCGATCAGCAGCTCGACCCCCCCGGCGACCCGGCGGAAGACCACCGCAACCGCCACCTCGACCCATCGGGTGGGGTTCGGCTCATCCGCCGAGGGCGGGCTGTCGTGGTTACTGGACGGCGAGGGGTTCGTCATGATCGCAAAGTCATTGCCAGACGCGACTTACATGATTCGCGCGGAACACGCGGAATCACGCGCTGGACCATTGACCGCCCGCCCCCGACATCGGTACCGTGCGAGGGCACCGCGGGTCTGGTCCTGGACCGTACCCAAGGCTGCCTCGACACACATCCCGTGAAGTGAGCGAATCGAGCCCTGCTCGCTGCTCTGTTCGCGGAATGAAGTGACCCGCCCTGAACGGCGATCATCTCTGCGTGTCGAGTCCATCTCAGTCCATCCACGCCCTCACGGGCTGTCGGAACCCCGTCCGGAGCGAGTCGGAGCGCGCCGGACGGGTCTTTTTTTACCCGCGCTTTTTCCCCCCGCTCTCTAACCCCGCTCTCTACCCCCGCTCTTCCTACCCCCGCTGCATCACGGCGCGGGCGCTGGCGGCGTGTCGAGCGCCGGATCCGCCGGCTTGCCTTCGACGCTGTCCTGCAGCTTCTTGAGCTCGGCCTTCCCGGCCTTCTGCCCATCCTCGAGTCGATCATCGTCGCCACCGACGACGCCGTCGGCCCGCATCGACTCGCCGCGCAGGCGGTCGCGCAGCCCCGTCGCGCGGTCGACGAGCGCGTTCTCCGAATCGTCGCGCCGCACCAGCGTGAACTTCCAGCGCGTCTCGTTGCGCGCGTTGATCGGCAGGATCTCGACGATCAGGTCGAGCGGCACGGTGTCCCAGATCGGTCCACTCGTGGTGGCGGGCGTGACGAGCGGCTCGTAGCCCTCCTTCTCGATGCGGAGGTCGTAGGTGCCCTCGTGCGTGATCGCGACATCGACCGGCGTGCGGCCAACCTGCGCGTCGTTCACCCACACGAGCGCGCCCTGCGGCTCGGTGTCGATCCAGATGCGCCGCTCGACGCAGCCCCCAAGGAAGCCCACGAGCAGGAACGCGGCGAAAGGCGCCGCGACGAGCGCGGTGCGGGAAGGCGTGGACATGCAGGCCAATCGTGACATGGACGCGTCCTCAGTCGAATTCGTCGCCGCGGAAGGTCGACGCGAGATACGCATCGCGGACGCCCTGGTCGTTGATGATCTCGCGCGGGGTTCCTTCGCGCAGGTTGCGGCCTTCATGGATGATGTAGGCGCGGTCGCAGATGCGCAGCGTCTGCTGCACATTGTGGTCGGTCACGAGCATCGCGATGCCGTCGTCGGCGAGCCGGCGCACCTCGGCCTGCAGCTCCTCGACCGTGTGCGGGTCGACCGCCGCGAAAGGCTCGTCGAGCAGCATCAGCTTCGGGCGCGTCACGAGCGCGCGCGCGATCTCGAGGCGGCGTCGCTCGCCGCCGGAGCAGGTGCGCGCCTCGTCCTTCGCCTTGTGCAGGAGACCGAACTGCTCGAGCAGCTCGTGCGCGCGGCGCTTGCGCTGCGGCCGCGCGAGCGCCTGCGTCTCGAGGATCGCGAGCAGGTTCTCCTCGCACGAGAGGCGCTGGAAGACGCTCGGCTCCTGCGAGAGGTAGCCCATGCCCGCGAGCGCGTGGCGGTACATCGGCTCGCGCGTGACATCGTTGCCGGCGAAGCGGACGCTGCCGCCCTCGGGCGTGATCATGCCGATCACCATGCGGAACGAAGTCGTCTTGCCGGCGCCGTTGCGGCCGAGCAGGCCGACGACTTCGCCGGCGTTGACATCGAAGCTCACGCCATCGACGACGCGTCGACCGTTGTAGGCCTTGAGGAGACTGCGGGCTTCGAGAAGCGGCACGCCCGCAGTGTAGCGGCTCGATTCACGGGACCGCCCGCAGGATCGCGGGGTAGCGGAACAGCTCGCCGCTTCCGCCCGCGACCGCGCCGCGCACGAGCGAGACGAGCTGCACCGGCACCCACGCGAGGAGCACCACCCACCCCAGGCACGGCACGCAGAGCAGGATGAGCAAGGTCAGGATCGCGTTGACCACCTCGCGGCCGTGGTCGTCGATCAGGGGCGAGCGACTTCGGAACGCAAGCCACAGGACAAGCGGAATCAGGGGCGCAGCCGGACCAAGCACCGCCGCGAGGATCGGCCACATGTGCATCGACGCGGCCACCACGCGGTCGACCTCGCCGGCCTCGGCGTCGCGCACGCGTCCGTCGGGCGTGAGGCGCCAGCGCTCGACGAGGGCGCGCGTGGGCTCGAGCGCGCGGGCGACGGCGGCCGTGCGCGAGCGCTCTCCGCGCGAGAGGTCGAGCTCGGGGACAACCTTGAGCCCATCCGCCGGCTTGGCGGGGTCCGGGTTCTGCGAGGGTTCGGGGGAGCCGGGGTCAGTCTCTGCCATCGGAACGGGACGGTTCGTTGGGGAAACGCCGGCGCTCGCTTTCGCTGCGGCCGTGGTCGGACGCGCGATCAGGGGATTCGGGCTGCTCGGCACCGCCGTCGACACCGTCCGGATCGGAGGCGTCGGCGCGCGCATCGGCGTCGTCGGACTCCTCGCGCCTGCGGTCCGCCTGTTCGGCCGCGCCACGCAGCTCGATGGCGACCCGGTCGATGCGCGTCGGGCTCGCCTCGAGCACCTCGAACACCGCCTCGGGGGTCTCGTCGCGCTCCCCCGCTTCCGGAACGCGTCCGAAACGGTCGAGCAGGAAGCCGGCGACGGTGTCGTAGTCGGCGTCCTCGGGGAGCGACAGCCCGAGGCGCTCGTTCACCTCGGCGATGGCGACGCGGCCGTCGGCGGTGTAGCGGCTCGAGTCGACGCGCAGCATGATGGGCGGGACCTCGTCGTGCGGCTCGTGCTCGTCGTGGATCTCGCCCACGATCTCCTCGAGGACATCCTCGATGGTGCAGAGGCCCGAGGTGCCGCCGTACTCGTCGACGACGACGGCCATGTGCACCTCGCTCACCTGGAAGTCGCGCAGGAGCTCGCCGATCGGCTTCGTCTCCGGCACGCGCAGCGGCTCGCGCAGGACCGAGCGCAGCGAGATCCCGTCGGCGCTCTCGCCGAAGTAGCGCACGAGGTCGCGCACATAGAGGATGCCGACGATGGTGTCGAGGCTCTCGGCGTAGACGGGGATGCGCGAGTGGCCGATGGCGGCGATCTTCTCGCGGATCGCGGCGAGGCCGTCGGTGACCTCGATCGCCTCGATGTCGGTGCGCGGCGTCATCACGCTCGCGACCGTCGTCTGGCCGAACACC
>CAIXEV010000266.1 GCA_903918555.1 uncultured bacterium
TGCGGCATGACCTACTTCATCATGGGCATCCCCGTGCCGCAGTACACGCCGATCTTCGTGGCGAGCCGCATCACCGGCTGGTGCGCGCACATCATGGAGCAGCACCAGAACAACCGCATCATCCGCCCGCTCGCGAGCTACTCGGGCCCGATGAGCCTGAAGTGGAAGGCGTGATCCGCACGCCCGGTCCCGCATCGGGCGACGGTTGAAGCGAGGAAAAACGAAGAACCCCGGCCTGCAGCGCAGACCGGGGTTCTTGTTTCACTCTTGAAGCGGAATCCGCATGCTCACGGCAGGCGGTGCACCGCGTTCACATTTGCAGCCGTCGGGATCAGGAGCTGCGATCCCTGGAAGTAGATCGTCGAGGTTCCCGCGGTGGTTGCGCCGCTCGCCGTCGGCGCGAAGTTGATGAGCGAGTTTGCATCGCCGCTGACGGAGGATGCCGCCCACGCGCCGAGCATCGACAGCGTCCACTGTCCCGACGAGCTGACCCACGCGCCGTCGGTGTCCTCGGCCGTCAGCGAGTAGCCGACATCCGAGAGGTCGAGGCCCCAGCTCCAGGTTCCCGCCGTCACCGAGCCGAGCGAAGTCGGGGTGAAGGCAAGGATGTCCTCGTCGGCGGCGCCTGAGAGCGCGGCGATCGTCGGGTTGTCGAGCGTCGAGATCCCGATCGCGCCCGAGGGCAGGATCGTGATCGCATCGATGTTCTCGGCGGCGACGGTCAGGTCGACATCGGAGCCATCGAAGTAGAACGCCCAGGTGCCCGCCGTGTTCTCGCCGAGCGAAGTCGGCGTGAAGCGCACGATGTCCTCGGCGCCGACGGAGGTGCCGCTCGGGCCGCCGGTCAGGCCGGCGACCGTCGTCGCGGCGGAGAACGACAGCAGGATGTCGCCGTTCGCAAGCACCGCCATCGCGTCGATCGTGCGGCCGCCGAGACCGACATCGGAGCCGTCGAAGTAGCGGCTCCAGCTTGCGGTCGCGCCGTCGTACTGCGCGATGTCCTCGGGCGGAACGATGCCTGCGGCGCCGATCGTCGGCGTTCCGCTGAAGGAGAGGAGGATCTTGCCCGAGGTGGTGGGCGTGGTCCATCCGCCGTTGGTCGCGTTGGTGAGGGCGCGGTTCAGGTTCACGCGGCCGACGCCGAGCTTGCCTGCGAAGCTCGGGTTGAGCGAGTCGATCTGATCGACCGTGGTCCGCACGCGGTGCCAGACCTGTCCGGAGGTCCAGGAGGGGAACTGGCTCCACACATTCGCAACGAGGCCCGCGACGAGCGGACACGCCATCGAGGTGCCGTCGAGCGCGGAGGTGTAGTCGTTGTTCGGGTCGGAGCCCACATGGTAGGTCGACAGGATCGCGACTCCCGGTGCCGAGATGTCGACCCAGATGCCGTAGTTGGAGAACGAGGCCTTCTGATCGGACTGATTGGTGGCGGCGACGGAGTAGACATCCTCGCGCGTGCTCAGGTAGGGAGCGGCCTGGGTGTTCGAGTTGCCCGCTGCGGCGAACACGAGTCCGCCCGCGGCGATGAAGTAGTCGAGCGATGCGGCGAGGCCGCCCGAGTTCGACGAGCCCCACGAGCAGCTCGCGATGCGCGCGCCGTTGTTGGCCGCGTAGTAGAGGGCCGACGCGGCCGAGTCCATGCGGACCACGCCGACCTGCTGCCCGCCTTGGTTCGCGCTGTGGCCCATGCGCAGCGCCATCACGCGCACGCCGTCGCCCGTCGTCGTCGACGAGCCCGCGGCGAACCCGCCCGCGACGCTCGCGGTGCCGTAGCCGTTGTTGTTGATCGCGGCGACGATGCCCGCGCAGTGGGTGCCGTGGCCGTTGAAGTCGCGCGGATCGTTGTCGGCGCCGTTGCAATCCTCGCCCGCCCAGCAGGTGATCACGGGGAGCGTGACGAAGTCCCAGCCGACCCAGTCGTCAATGAAGCCGTTCGCATCGTCGTCCACGCCCGCGACGCCGTTCTTCTCGGTGGCGTTGATCCACATGTTGCCTGCGGTCGCGCGTGGATTGCTGATGCTGGCGGCCGAGCCTCCGAGATCCTTGTGGAAGTAGCGGACGCCCGTGTCGAGCACCGCCACGATGACCGAGGGTGCGCCGTTCTGGATGTCGAAGCCTTCGGGGGCGTCGATGTCCTTGTCGTTCGCCTGGTTCAGGTGCCACTGCGACGCGTAGCTCGGGTCGTTCGGCGGCGCGAAGATCGTGTGGACGCCGATCGGCTCGACCTTGCGCACCAGCGGGTCCGCCGCGAAGTCCGCCATCGCTGCGGCGAGCGTGGTCTTCTCGAGGTCGACCGTGAGCACGGCGTAGCCGCCGAGCTCGGGAAGCGGCTTGTCCTTCAGGTTCGCGGCGACGGGCCCTTGGAACAGCTTGCGGATGCCCTTGACGCCGTGGTGGTCGCAGAGGTCGTCGAGGAACTTGATGCCGACGCGGCCATCGGCTGCGAGGCGCGTGCGCTCGAGCGAGGCGGTCGCCTCGGGGCCGAACTCGACGATGAACTCGTCGGGCACGATCCATTCGGTCTGTCCGAGTTCGGCAAGCCAGGGGTCGGCCTGCATGGCACCGAACTCCTGCAGGTGGGACTCGTTCGGGTTTCGCGCCTTCTTGGTCGCGACTTGTGGCGCAGCCGACACCGCGAGTGTCAGCGATGCGGCGCTCGAAAGCGCAACGGCGCACATACGGTTCTTCATCATGGGGGACTCCTCGAGAAGACGAACTTGCAGGGTCCGAAGCGGGGCGGTCCTTAGGTGCCGCCTCGATCGGTAGCATCCTCGGCTCGGACAGGGACCGCGGCCGGGATGCCTTCCGGCCGCGGGTTCGACGGATAGGACTGGGTTTGCCGCGAGGATTGATGCTGCGCGCAACGCTGCCCCGGGACGGGGTACTTTGGCGTGCAATGTCGGCAGTCTGGGAGCATGCGCGACTCGTCCTCGGTTCGGACGCTGGACACGGCTCCCAAGCGGTGGTTCAAAAGTAACGACGATTCTGTAGCGTTCAAGGGTTACATCGTGATTTCCGAGATTTGGGTGCGGAGGGGCGCTTCGGGGAGTCGAGCGGCGCACCCATGTCACGCGTATGCGTCCATTTCCGCAGGGCTTGTGCGTTCCCTTCGGCAGAGATCGCGCCTGTCGGGGTCTCGGGCGGGGGTGCTACATTCCCCGCCCCATGTCTACCGTCAAGACCATCGCCGTCATCGGCGCCGGAACCATGGGTTCCGGCATCGCCCTCACCGCCGCGCAGACCGGCTTCAACGCCATCCAGATCGATGTGAGCCAGGCCGCGCTCGACAAGGCGAAGGCGGGTCACGCGAAGAGCCTCGCGCGCCTCGTCGAGAAGGGCAAGATGCAGCAGGCCGACGCGGACGCGGCGCTGAAGCGCGTCTCGTATGTGACCTCGATGGCCGACGCGAAGGCCGCCGACTGGGTGGTCGAGGCGGCCACCGAGCATGTCGAGCTCAAGAAGAAGATCTTCAAGGAGATGCAGGCGACCTTCCGCGAGGATGTGGTGCTTGCGACGAACACCTCGAGCATCTCGATCACCGACATCGCGAGCTCGGTCGGCAAGGACGCGCCGCGCGTGATCGGCATGCACTTCTTCAACCCGGTGCCGATCATGAAGCTCGTCGAGGTGATCAAGGGGATCGCGACGAGCGAGGAGACCACCGCTCGCACGATCGAGCTTTCGAAGGCGATGGGCAAGACGCCCGTTCCCGCGAACGACCGCGCGGGCTTCGTCTCGAACCGCGTGCTGATGCCGATGATCAACGAGGCGTTCTACGCCTGGATGGAAGGCGTCGCCAAGCCCGAGGACATCGACCAGATCATGAAGCTCGGGTGCAACTTCCCGATGGGCCCGCTGCGCCTGGCCGACTTCATCGGCCTCGACGTGTGCCACGACATCATGATGGTGCTCTACCGCGAGCTCGGCGACCAGAAGTTCTTCCCGTGCCCGCTGCTGCGGCAGCTGGTGCAGGCGGGGCGGCTCGGCGACA